>CBDUPT010000046.1:0-11260 GCA_965369165.1 uncultured Flavobacteriales bacterium
TAACGCAGTACTTGGTGTCAACCAATCTCTATCAGCAGAATTAAGAGCAAAATCGGGATCTTGACCACCCGAAATAAAATTAAAACCTGGAGCACTAAAACCTGCATTAGACCCTAAGACTTCTGTTTCTTGATTATACCCAGGAAGCAAAGTACCAACATTACGAGAGTATGTTCCTGAAACATTTTTAGGGCTCATCATAGCTAACCAAAAAACATCCATTGGCTTAAATGGTAATTTTTTTCTCCATAACTCAACCTTGGTACTATCACTATCTTTAAATTTTTTCAAATCAAACTTTATCTCTGGAGTTGGAACTCCATTTTTCCACCCTTTTGCTACCGCATTTTGAGCCTGTGTCTTATTTTTATCAGGCTTCATATTGTTTTGAGCCCTCCTTCTTTGTCTTTCTCTAGAACGTTTTTCTACTTTCTTCAAAAAGCCTACTTGACCATACAGTTTGGTCATATTAAAAGTTGAATTTACACCAACTGTATTTGAGTTTTGTATAGTATGCCCTAATGTATCTGCGCCTATTGGAGCTCTCTGCCAATCATAATCTGCAGAATACTTTGTAGTTAAAGTAATAAAATCTAAATATGGCAATTTGTTAATTGGAACTCCATAGTTAAAGTTAAAATTATGATGATAATGAGTATTTGTACCAAAGTCTCTTATGTTTTGCCAAACTGTATCTCTCCATGACGAATATTCATCGCCAAAATCACTACTAACCCTTCCTCTTGTGTCATTCCCATTAAATGTTAATGGTTCTTCTATAGTAGCATTATTGGTAGCATTAAAATCAAACTTTAAAGCTTTTGTTAAATCATACTTTAACCCATACACCCTATTCCAATAGAAATGTTTTTCATAATAAGTAGGAAGGTTAAAATTAAACCCAGTATTATTTCTAACTTTTCTTTCAGAATACATTCTATCCATATCTGTTTGAAAAGTCAATTGTTTTGGAGCCAAATAAAAGTTGAAATCTTTTATAATTTTAAACGCTTTTTTACTTGCAAACTTCGCACTACTAAATGGTTTATAATTTTTTGGATTATTGCTAAATGCATACCCAAAACCTCCTCGATAGTTCTTCTTATTATTAAACTCCGTGTTTATATCTCGATACTTTGTTTCAGAATAACCATAATTAAAAGAAAGGTTTGACATATCATAAAAATGATTTTTCTTTTTATTTTTCGATGGTAATTTTCTAACATTAGTAAAATTGATACTCCTTCGTTTTGTATATTCTTGGGTCCTTTTACCTAAAGAATCTCTAGCTTGTTGAGAAAGCACTTCATTGTTTAGTAATTCATTCAATTCCAAATCTGGATCAAGAGGGTTATATCTTGGTGTAACTATCCCCTCTGAAATATTATAATACATTGGTACACTTATACCTATTTTTTCTGGGATAAATTTTCCTAACTCAACACTTGTAGATATATCATAACTCTTTCGAGTTTCTTGTTGCCTTTCATTTAATTTTTGTTCTACACTACCCCAACCTGGAGTACTATAATCTCCTGCTACAGTTATATTCCCTAAATCAGCAATTTGAGTTGTAATTCTAGCTACAGATGCCCAACCTCCTTCATTATCAAATTCTGCCATTCTAAGCTCATTAACCCATATTTCTCCACACTTAGCTAAACCATCATCATTAGGACTCAATGGACTTTGTTTAGCATTTCTTATACCGATCATAAAAACTCGAACATTTCCAATATTTGGATTTCCTTTAACTCGCATTATATTTTTCCCATCATTCTCTTCATAGGGTTTTATTAATAACACACCACTATTTGCATCAGCTAACAAACTGTTTCTTAATACTTTCATATCTGTAAGCTTAGTAAATTGTAAGTCAATATTATTTGCTTCAGGCCATACAATTTCCCTATCTCCTGAATTACTATTGTTATCAGTATTATAAGTTCCTTGTGGAGTTACTTGTAAAGGAACTTCATATTCATAGTAGTTATCATTAAAATCAGATCCCATTCTAATAAATACTGAAAGATCATTATCATTTAAAGGTTTTGTTGGATCACTTTCCTCGGCATGTATAAACATTTTTAAACGCTTATACCTTCTAATATCAATATCCATAACTTTATAAGCTGCTCTCGCATCACCATCATTTAAATTACATACATCTAAAACTAATGCTTGTTCATTTAACTGCTGTGTTGCTGTTCCAGAAGATGGGTTAGGATTAATTTCTCTATCAATACCTGGTGGAATTATATAGTTAACTGGAGTTTTCTCACTATTCTCTTCAACATTAACACCACCTACATTAAAAACAGTTTCATCATCATCATTCCCTATAAAATCACCAGGACTTAATAACCCACCAGAATACTTTCTCCACTCTCCTCTTACAAGTTCTAATCTTGCAAAACGTAAAACCAACTCCTTATTAAAGCCTTTCATAAACATTCTCATAAATCGAATAGATTTAAAATCTTGTATATCTCCTACAATACTTTCAGGTTCTCTAATTGGAATTTTAAATTGATACCAATTTACATTTCTGGTTCTTCCATCGGGAGTAGTTACAGTTGCAGTAAAAACATTCGTAATAAAATTATTCCCTACATTTGAAGGACTAACATCTGCTGGGTTTAAATTAACAGAATATTGAAAATAACTCTCTCTAAAATCAAGGTTATTATTGTTATTTATATCTTCAATGTCTGGTCTTGTAGTTGCAGAAGTAGAATAGCTTTCTGTAAATTGATCAGAGGTTGGAGAGTTACCTTCTAAACCATTAAACATCTTATAACGATCTAATATATTTTTACTCTGACTATCATAAGACGAACTTCTATAGTGATTATAGTTATCTCCTGATGGATCATTATTCCCATTTAAATCTTTAAAAGAGCTAAAATTGGGAAAAAATGCAGCTTCATCATTATCATTTAAACCATCCATACCAATATCCTGAAATGGCCTAGTACTTGGAGTATTATCAAAAGCATTTACTAATGCTTGAACGGTTGGAACCCTTCCCCAAATAGTAGTATCCACTAAATTTGCATTAGCACTAGTTATTGCTGCTGTAGGCATACCATTTTCGAATGATTTACGTGAATCTTTTAATATATCTTCAGAGATATTACCTAAGTTAAAATATAATTGACCTCCAGGATGACTTGGATCACCATCCTCAGAGTTAAATGGATCCATCAACCAAAACTGAATATACTCAACATTTGAAGACTCAAAATCTGTTGTTTCTACTTTACGCATAATACCAGCCCAACGTGTATTCGGGTTTAATAAATTCCCATTCCCATCAAAACCAGAACCTACACCATTTCCATCATCAAAATTATAAGGCCCTCTTTCGGTTGGGTAGAAAGCTAAATCCATTGTTGCAATATTTTGAGTAGTTCCTTGCTGTTGAGCTTTAAAAGGAAAAACCTCTGTTTGCAATACCTCTCTCATATAGTGATTAGATTGCATAGCTGGATCATTGGAAATGTGATTTGGTGTTCTTGAATCATTTCTCCAAAATAAAGGATCTATATTATACCAAGCTAGTCTAGCTCTATTATAACCGTATTCTAAAGTATTAGACAAAGGCAATTCTCCCTCAGGAAATAATGACGGTTGCCCTTGAGGGGTTGAAGCTAATTTCCACTGAAAAATAGAACGCATATCTATGGTAGATTGACTACCTTCAAAATCATCTAAATAAGCAACTCCATCTTTAGTAATGGCTCCAGGATTACCCGGAAAAAGTCTAGCAACCTCTCCCTCTATAGTTATACTTGACTTCTCTTTTGTACTATATATAGGAAGCTTATCTGCCCAACGAGTTAAAAATGGAGCATCTCTTTTATAAGTTAAATCGAAGCCCATTACAGTATTATTTATTGGTTCATCTCCAATATTTATTTTACGTGTTAATGGTCGCTCTGATAATTTTAAAATTGTACCTCCTAAATTAAAATCATCACTAATTTTATAATCAAACCTTGACCCCATCAAAGTTTTTGTCTGAATATTAAATAAAGATTGGCTTTCTAATGATATTTTAATAGGTGTACCTGATTGTAATATTCCATCATTAATAATCTTAACTCTACCTAAATTATAATCTACCGTATAATCAACATTTTCCGTTAATGCTGCTCCTCCAGCTGTAACAGAGACAGAACCTTCGGGAATATTCATTGCATTTAATGATATATCAGAAGTAGATGAAGATGAATACTGTCCCTTTATTCGAAACCTATTCTTGGTAGCATCTTGTTCGGCCAATGTTTGAGTAGTAACATAAAGTGTATCAAAAGCAAATTTATCTGCAGTTTGTTGATTTGAAAATTGACTTCTTAAATGTGATCCGAAAGGCTCTAGTACAGGAAAGTAAACTCGACCATTATTAGAATTAATAGTTACCCCATTAATATAATCAAACACCCCATCTGGACTTGCTTGATTATTGTTATTCAATCTATCTAAATTCATCACACTTACTAAAGGCAAACCATTAACTTCTCCTTCAGGAATGAAAGGAATTTCAACCCCAGTTGCAGGGTTCATGTAAAAGATATCTAAATAAAAATCCGTTGGAGAAATATTAAATGCGCCTAATGCATAAACATTTTTCATCATCAAATCCCAGGTTGGAATTTGAGTATTGATTGTTGTTCCTTTTAGCAATTTAACATAAAGTGCATCTTGTCCAGCAACACCATCTGTAGAAAATTCACCTACTTGAAAAACTTGACCATCAATAGTATATTGAAAGGCAACTGCTAAAATATTATCTAAATTAAGAGCAGAATTTAAAGATATATACCCCAATTGTGAATTCAATGTATATTCTGATGGGTTTAACAGTCTTGCATTTTCATATTTTTCAAAATCTGTTCCATTTTCAAACCCTTGTAACTCTAGTTCTTGACTAGCATTTACAAACCCTCTTATATCAGAAGTATTATAAGGTGAAGACCCCGTAGTATCAGAAATATTAAAATACAAGTTATTAGCAGTGTTAAATGGAAAATTAAAGTTGGGTGCAGGATTAGCATCTATAACCAAAGGATCATTAAAAATATTCTGTTGAGTAGCTTCCCCTAAATCCATATATCCAATAATATTCTTAGTATTTTCAACAGCATTATTAATATTTGAAACCCAAATTTCAACTTTAGTAATATTCGCTCTGGAAGTAATTACAGGTGGTGTTGCCAGTGAGTTTTCGTAAGTATCTCTAAAATATTGAGATAAGAAAAAGTGCTTATTCTCCTCATAATCAGAAGCTTCTTTTTCAAAGTCTTGAATTTGTGCACCTCCCTGAATATTAATTTCTTTTTTTTCTCCTTTTTCTTGAGAAAGCACCGAAGTTACTGTCATCCTACCAAAACGCAATTCTGTTTTTATCCCAAAAAGTGTTTGACTACCTGTAATTAGTTGCCCCTTTAACGGTAAAGAAACATTACCCGCTTCAATTTTCTGAATAATTTCATCCTCATAACCAGTATACTCAATCTTCATTTGATTTTCAAAATCAAATGTAGCCTCAGTATTATAATTCATAGATACCTTTAATTTCTCCCCAATATTTCCGATAACATTTAATTGAATTTGTTGCCCGAAATCAAACACTGTTGTAGTACGTTGATTTGCTGGAAGAGCAGGATTATCTCTTGTTGAACTATTTATTCCAAATGACAGTTCTGCAGATCCTTGTGGCCGAATATCAATTTTGTTACCTCCAAATATTCTATCAAAAGCCTCTCCTTTTACTGTTAGTTGTGGTCTAAATCCTTTTGTTTGATTTATATCATCTGCTGCCGATTTTTGTTTCCAGTAATCTTGTAAAGATTTTTTAGAATCATAGTTAATATATTCATCAAAATCCATATAAGTTGGATACTTAAAATAAGTGTCTCCTATCTTCTCATAATAATTGTAAGTTCCTGTTTCAGGGTCGTATTGAAATCCAGTCTCAATATTACTTGGATTATCTAAATACAATCCTCCAGAATTAGAATTGTTTGGATCTCCTTGACTATTGTCCTTAAAAGGATATTGCAACTCAACTTCATCAGAATCTGGTGGTAACTCTAAATTTTCAAAAGCTAAAATATTATTATGTGTAGAGGCATTCGATTTAGATGGGCTATATATAGAACTAATTACAATAATAGTTACAGCAATAGCTGTAACTAAAAACACTTTATTGTATGTATAACCTTTTTTACTCAACCTTATTTTCTTTATAAATTCTTCAAAGTCTTTTTTATCAGTTCCTCAACTGACATTTCTTCTCCCGAATTTATAATTTTTGTTAGTGCCTTGTCTGCTGAGTTTTTAGCAAAACCTAGCATTACCAATGCACTTAACGCTTCTTCTTTAATTGTATTGTTTGATGAAACAGAAATACTATCAGCTCCTTCTACTTTTCCTATTTTATCTCTTAAGTCAATAATAATTCTCTCTGCTGATTTTGCTCCAATTCCTTTCACAGACTTTAATGTATTTACATCTCCACTTAAAATTGCTTGCTTTGTTTCTTTTGGAGACAACGATGACAAAATCATCATTGCAGTACTTGCCCCAACTCCAGAAACAGAAATTAACAATCTAAATAATTCTCTTTCACTTTTTTCCTTAAACCCATATAATAACTGAGCGTCTTCTCTTACAATAAAATGTGTAAACAAAAAACACAGTTCCTCATTATCTAAAGCACTAAAAGTGTTTAATGAAATATTTATTTCATAACCTACACCACCACAGTCTATCACAACATAAGTTGGTGTTTTTTCTACTAATCGTCCTTTAATTTGAGCTATCATCTATTTTCTAGTTTGTGCATCTGTAACTGCAATCGTTACCATATTTATAATTTCTCTAACAGAACTGCCTAATTGTAAAATATGAACTGGCTTTTTCATCCCTAATAAAATAGGACCTATTGACTCTGTACCTCCCATCTCTTGCATTAACTTATATGCTATATTTCCAGACGAAAGGTTGGGAAATATCAAAGTATTTGTATTCTTTCGGGATAATTCAGAAAATGGAAAAATCTCATCTCTTAATTCTCTATTTAAAGCAAAATTGGCTTGAATTTCTCCGTCAACAATTATATCAGGGTGCTGCTCATGAAGCATTCGTGTTGCTTCTCTCATTTTAATAGCATCCTCTCCTTCTGCAGAGCCAAAATTAGAGTATGACAATAATCCAATTCTAGGAACAATTCTAAATCTATTAATAATTTTTGCAGTTAAAGCTGTAATATCAACTATGTCTTGAGCAGTAGGATTAACGTTAACTGTAGTATCTGCGAAGAAAAATGGACCATTTTTAGTAAACAAAATATACATCCCTGCAATTTTTGTTACATCGTCATCTGTTCCAATTACTTGTAAAGCTGGTCTAATTGTATCTCTATAATTTCTGGTTAAACCAGAAATTAATGCATCAGCTTCTCCCAACTCAACCATTGCAGAACCAAAATAATTTCTACTTCGCATTGCTTCTTTAGCTTCAGCTAGCGTAATACCTCTACGTTTACGTTTCTCAAAAAGTAATTCTGCATATTTATTTTTCCTATCTCTTTCACTAGAACTTCTAGGGTCAATTATCGGAATATCAGCAATATCTATACTATACTCTTCTACAACTTCTTGTATTTTTTTAACCTTACCAAGCAATATTGGTTTAGCAATTCCTTCTTCATGAACAATCTGAGCTGCTTTAAGAATCTTATAATTATCAGCTTCAGCAAAAACAACAGTTTTTGGATTACGCTTCGCTTTTTGAGTAATGTTTTTTAATAGCTTATTATCTAAACCTAAACGTTTTGAAAGATTTTCGGCATACGAATCCCAATTATCAATTTTAATTTTTGCTACTCCAGATTTAATAGCTGCTTTTGCTACAGCTGGAGCCACAGTTGTAATCAATCTAGGATCAAGAGGCTTTGGAATAATAAAATCTCTTCCAAAAACTATATTTTTCTCATCGTACGCTTCATTTACTACTTCAGGAACAGGTTCTTTTGCCAATTCTGCAATAGCTCTTACAGCAGCCAATTTCATTTCTTCATTAATTGCACTTGCTCTAACATCTAATGCTCCTCTAAAAATAAATGGGAATCCAAGCACATTATTTACCTGATTGGGATGGTCAGATCTTCCTGTAGCTAATATGATATCTTTTCGTGAAGCTATAGCTTCCTTGTATGGTATTTCGGGATCCGGATTAGCTAATGCAAAAACAATTGGATTTTTCGCCATTGTTTTTACTATTTCTTGATTCAATATTCCACCTCTAGAAAGCCCCAAAAACATATCTGCGTTTTTCATAGCATCTTCTAATGTAAAAATATCTCGTTTAGTTGCAAATTCTTTCTTAGACTTGGACAAATCTTTTCTGTCAGATCTTATCACGCCCTTACTGTCAATCATGACAATATTTGATTGTTTCACACCTAAAGAAACATATAGTTTTGTACAAGACATTGCTGAAGCTCCAGCTCCACTAACTACTAATTTTAAATCTTGTATCTTTTTCTCAGCCAACTCAGCAGCATTTAACATAGCGGCTGAAGATATAATTGCCGTTCCATGTTGATCATCATGCATTACTGGAATATCCAACTCTGCTTTCAACCTTTCTTCTATTTCAAAACATTCTGGAGCTTTAATATCTTCTAAATTAATCCCTCCAAAAGTTGGAGCAATTGCCTTAACAGTATTAACAAACAAATCAACATCACTAGCATCTACTTCAATGTCAAAAACATCTATATCTGCAAATATTTTAAACAACAAACCTTTTCCTTCCATCACAGGCTTAGAGGCTTCAGGACCAATATCCCCTAAACCCAAGACAGCTGTACCATTAGATATTACAGCTACTAAATTGCCTTTTGCAGTATATTTATACACATCCTCCTTATTTGATGCTATATCCATACATGGTATTGCAACACCAGGAGAATATGCTAAAGACAAATCTCTTTGTGTACTATATGGTTTTGTGGGTACTACCTCTATCTTCCCCGGTTTGCCTTGTGCATGATATTCTAATGCTTCTATATCCTTTCTTGTCTTTGCCATAAATTTTCTATTCTGCTAAAACTCGTAAAAATACCAATTTATTTCGGGGTATAACAAAGAATACCCCCATTATAAAAGGCTCAAAATCATATAAATCACATACTATTTTGTAATTAATTGAAAATGAATATTTTTACATTATTCAATTGTATAAAATGAAAAGAGTTATTGTTTTTTCTGGAGCTGGAATAAGTGCTGAAAGTGGCTTAAAAACTTTCAGGGATAGTGATGGTCTTTGGGAAAACTATAACATAAATGAAGTTGCCACTCCTCAAGCATGGGAAGCAAACCCTAAACTAGTTTTAGATTTTTACAACTTAAGAAGAAAACAAGTAATTGAATCAAAACCAAACCCTGCTCACTTTGCATTAGCAGAATTAGAAAAACATTTTGATATTCAAATTATCACTCAAAACATAGATGATCTTCATGAACGAGCAGGATCTACCAACATTACACATTTACACGGGGAACTATTAAAAGCAAGAAGCACAAGCACCGAAAACACATTTTTAATTAAAAATCACGAATTAAATTTGGGCGACAAATGCCCTGATAACAGCCAATTAAGACCTGATGTAGTATGGTTTGGGGAGCCTGTTCCTAAGATGATGGATGCCATGAAAATATGCAAAGATGCAGACCTACTGCTAATCATTGGGACATCTCTCACTGTTTACCCTGCTGCAAATCTAATTGAATTTGTTCCTGAAGACTGCATAAAATATCTTATCGATCCTAACGAAATATCAACAAGCGATATAAAAAATCTAACTACTATAAAAGAAAAAGCCAGTATTGGAATTCCAACACTGGCTAATATTTTAATAAAAGAATATTCTTAGTTAATAATTATTCTTTCTGTTTTGATTGCTTGTCCATTTACATTTAAAGAGTAAAAGTAAACCCCCGAATTAAAATCCGAAACATTCAACTGAACTTGACCTTTATTATTCATCACTTTGTGTGAAGTTACTTTTTTACCTACCACATCATAAACATCAATCGCCACATCTGCTGAAGCATCAGTATCAATATTGTAATTTACTGTTAACAATGAAGAAACTGGATTTGGATAAGCAGAAAGCTTTACATCATTTTTTGAAACTTCAGTTTTAATAGAAACTGGAAAACCTTCTTTCCAAGTAATAATAGCAGAAGATGAATCATTTGGGTTGCTTACATTATAAATAGTAACTCTCCATCTTGCAGAATCACCAGCAACCCATGTAAATGTAAAAGGAGCAGCCTTAAATGTTGAATCAATTGCTCCACCAGCTAATGAAACATTTCCAATATTAGTTTGAGGACCAGAAACACCATCATCAGCAGTAAAACAATTAGAACCATAACAAATTTGCAAATCAGAAGCTGGAGTATTAGCAATTTCATATACCTTAGCGCTATATGTAGCTAAAGAACTTGTTAAATTTTTAACATGAAACTTAGTTTCACTTAAAGCTTGTAATGAGCCCCTTTCGTAATGAGAAGTACCTTCAATGCTCACATCGTAATGATCCATTATTTGAAAAGTTTGAGCCGAAGCTAAACCTACAAAAAACATAGATGAAATAAATAGTATTTTTTTTATCATAATTTTATTTTTTTAAGTTTGATTCAAATTTAAAGAATTATATAGTTCAATTTAAATCATGCAAACATTTAATTGAGTATTATGAAATTTCAGGATTCCAATAATAAAAATAACAAACTAACTATTTATACAACAAAATATATAAATTTGATACTTATTAAACTAAATTATTAAAAACTAAAGAATTATGAAAAAAATTTCCTTATTAGTCGCATCTTTTGCGCTAACGATTGGGGGGTTTGCTCAAACAAGTTCAAATTGCACAACTTGTGATATAGCACCAAACCTAGTCAAAAGTAATCAAAACTACGACAAAGCTCTTTGGGATATTCAGCTAGATGTTGACCCAGTTGCAGCTTTTAACCCAGCTACTGGATTAGCTGGTGTTGCTTGGACTGGAACTGAATTTTGGGTAACAAAATGGGCTAACAACGCACTTTATACTGCTAACGCTTCTGGTGTTATGACAAGTACATTTACTATACCTGGAGTAACAGGAGCTAGGTCTATTACAACTGATGGTACAGACATGTACATAGGTACTGCTGCAACTCAAATATAT
>CBDUPT010000047.1:0-11014 GCA_965369165.1 uncultured Flavobacteriales bacterium
TTTCGTTCTTTTTGGTCAAGCAAAAAGGACATTAATACAAATTTCTTCTGTTCTTTTTCCATCGCTAAAAAAGAGCGTAACAACTAAGAAAAAGGACGTTAAAGTCTAACAAAAATTTTAGAGCCTAACAAAACAAAAAACTCTTAAACAAGCCCTTGTGAAAAACTCAATTCCTTATTATAATTGAGAATTACTACATTTGTATTGCAAAAATCAAAGGTTTGCGAACAATTAAACTTACATACCTATCTCTTTTACTTTGTTCATTACAAAGTTTAAATACGCTAGCACTTAACTTACCTAGCGACTCTATTACTGGTAACACTGAAGTAATAGAAAAAGAGAAAACACCTCAACCACCAGCTAAACCTGGAATTGTAAATGTATGCTGTATCAATGCTTTTGTAGATTCTATTAATGCTACTATACCCGACACTGCAACTCATTACGATTGGATTACAAACGACATACACATTAAGAAATTTGATTTTGCAAAAATTCAAGATACGCTTACTATTATTTTAAATGATAGCAACGACCATTACACCCAACCTTTTAAAGGAGAGGTTACCTCAGAGTTTGGACGCAGAAGATGGCGTTATCATTATGGAACTGATATTGATTTGGTAAAAGGAGATACCGTACGAAGTGCTTTTAACGGAAAAGTAAGAATATCAACTTATAGTAAAAGCTACGGACATGTTGTTGTTGTTCGTCATGACAATGGTTTAGAAACCATTTATGCTCACCTAAGCAAACGTTTAGTTGAAGCTGATTCTATTATACCTACAGGAACACAAATTGGTTTAGGTGGAAACACCGGACATTCTTTTGGTAGCCACCTACATTTTGAAGTACGTTATTTTGATGAGCCGCTTGACCCTCGTGATGTCATTTCTTTTGAAGACTTTACCACATTAAGCGATACTTTAACCATATCGCAATGCAACTTTCATTATAAGGATGAGTTAAAAATAATGAGTGCCATTAAGTACCACCGAGTACGTAGTGGCAATACTTTAGGACACATTGCCAGAAAATACCGAACATCCATCAATACCCTTTGCCGTTTAAATGGCATTAAGCGGACTTCTATTTTACGTATTGGGCAAAGAATTAGAGTAAGGTAAACTCCCCTCTTTTATCTTAATGTAAAAAGGAACGTACATAAGCTAAGAAATGTAAATAAGCTTAAACTAGGTATTTATTTTGATGATTTATACCTTTTTTTAAGAACATTAGTATGCTGTTGGATAAAACTGTAAAATAAATCCTCATCCAAATCAGGCCTTTTCTCAAATATTACAGATTCATTATAAGATAAAGACGAATCTTTTATTTTGTCAAACTGAAAATCTAAAAAGAAAAAATTGTATTTATCTGAAAGTTTTTTCCCTAACTTAAAATACTTCTCGAACCTACTTGTTGCTCCAATCTTATTGAGATGTAAAGAATATAAATACACAGCCTCAGTGAGATAATACTTATTATATTCCAAATGATTTATTGCATTTAAAAAGAATTTTTCTTTTTCATCATTAACATTAGTATTTAATGCGTTGATTAAGTCGGTTATACCCTTAGTATACGGATTAGAAACTACTAATAATGAAGTATCTATATCATTTTCCCCAACTAGTTTAGTTTTAGTATAATTTGATTGAATAATCTCTAAATGTTCTTTCTTGAATAAGCTTGATATATATTTTTCTATTTCTCCTTCTTTTAAACTATTGTTTGCAAGCTTAACTTCATATTCAAAAAATTCATGTTCAATTTCATATTGGATTAAATCTTCAGCTATTTCAATAAACCCAATTTTAAATAATTCTGAAAAAGTTGATTTAGCTTTAATATGCCATTTTTCAAGCAACTCCTTAACATATTCAAAAGACTCTCCTTCGCATGTTAGAATTGTTTGAATCTTTGAAAAAATTAACCCTTCAACATCATTTTTCAAATCAATACTTTTAATAAAATCTTGTGATATTAATTCCCTTGCTGAATTTGATGCAAACTCAAAATCAGAACACCAATAAATGAGTTGAAGCTTTATTAGTTTCAGTAATTTTTTTTCAGAATCATTATCCTTAAAAAGAGATTCTACTTTTTCTAACTTTTTAAGCATCTCTTTATCCTGATTAATGTGCCTAAAATACATTGTTACTGAATCAATATAATCTAATTTAACAAAACTCTCAGCGTCCACTTTATCAATGAAATCCAAGCACTTTGTGTAGTTATTAATATTATCATTCATTATTGATAATGAGTGAGAATTTTTAAAGTATCTTTCATCTTGGAGAAATCCAATAAAAAATTTATTATAATCAAAACATAAGTTAAAGTAATCAGCTTGTATATTTTCATCTAACAAACTAAACTGATAACTTGAAAATCTATTTACAATTGATTGTAATTTTACAAATCCCCCTCTATTCTCAAGCAAGGTTTAATCTCTCTATCTGTAATTTCATTTTGTTTCTTATTCTCTTTGGAAAATTTCTTTAAATTATCAATATGAATACCATCAGGGAATAACGAAAGTAATTCAAAAGCCAATTTTTCTTTAGTATTAAGTTTATCGTATGAATATTTAATAGAATAATAAAGTGAGTGTGATTTTTCAATATTTATATCCTCTGGATTATCAAAAATCCTATCAATATTTTCATTATTAAATATATTTTCTTCTAACTCTTCTTTTAAGCTTTCTATTGGTTTTGATTGAATTGTTCCTTTTGAAATTATTTTTATAGCTAAAGGATTGTTATTTAGTAATTTATCAACTATTTCATTTCTTAATATTTTCTCTTCTGTATCTGATAGTTTCTTTTTGTAAAATATTTTAAATAATTCTAAACCTTCACTAGTAGTTAAATTTCTTAATTCATATATCTCCTCAAACTCTAAATCTAGTAACTGTCTAGTTGTGTTTACTATTAAAACGTAATCACACAAGAAAGATACCAGTTCTAATATTTGTTTTTTCTCTGGCAAATTCAATAAGGTCTCAAAATTATCGAGAATCAAAATGGTACTTTTCTCATTAATTTTTAATGGCAATTCTTTATAAATATCCTCAGCTGAATCGATACCCAAACAATCAGAAACCTGATATGCGAAATTCTCATAGGAGTTTATCGCTTGACAAGAAACAAATTGTATTGAATTATATGTTTCTCTATGTGCTAACTCAATTGCAGCTTTAATTATTATAGTAGTTTTTCCTATGCCTCCAGACCCTTTAATAGTCAATAACTTACTCTCATATTCTAAATCAATTATTTTTCTAATAATATTTTCAACGTCTGTTTTCCTCCCTATAAAATGGGTAAGTAATTTTTGATCAAGGTATTTAGATACATTTAAATTTGGATTAATTTTATTTGCTTTTCCTTTTTCGACATTTATTAATTTAAAATTTTCTTTATTTAAAATTTCCCCTGTTTCAGTAAATTCTAAATTTTTCTTAACAAATAATTTAAAGCAAATACTTTCAATTAATGATTTTATTTTAGATGCTTTATCTTCAATTATATAACAAATAGGAATATTACCTGCGTTTTGTATTTTTGGTATTTCATTAGTGAATATAAAAACCCCTGAAATATCATCTGAAATGTTATCCACAAATTCATCATGTGAGATTTGCCTTGATTTTAAGTACTCATCTTCAATTATTATATTACTCTTTTGGGTTTTTGAAATAATAAATGCGTAACCTCCTTCTAATTCTCTTAAACTTCTTATGTTTAATATTGAATGTTTTAAGGTAACATTATATTTTAAAAATGGTTTAGATAGATACTCAAAATTGTTTGAATAGTCTTTATCAATAGGTGTTGAACAAAATAAATTGACATTAACATTTATATTTGATTGTGTAATATTCTTATCTATAACATCTACTGTAGTTTTACTACTATTTTGAGGTTCACTAATTTTTATTTCTTTTCTATCATTTAATTCAATTATTAAACTATTTAATCCTTCATTATAATCATCAATAAATACTGGTTCTACACAATTGTGTTTAAAGTTTTTATCAGTAGTAATCAAAAAATGCTTATTTAAATAGCCTTGAGTGATTTTATATAATTCATCAATTATTTTATTAATGTATGGGTCATTTAAACTAAACCCAATAAAAAGAACCGTTTTATTCAATAAAAGATTATTAAATTGCCTATGGAACAGCGCGTTGTTTTCATTCTGTTTGTTATATAATTTCTCATAATCCGATTCAAAAAGTATACAAGAAGATGCATCATTAATATCTCCATGTAGTTTGATTATATATTTATCTTTCTTACTTAAAGTGGACAATCCAAACTTATTGCCATAAGTGATAATTTCAATATCCTCTTTTTTAGATTTTTCTATAGCATGATCATAATTTGTTGTAATTATTTTAGAGCTTAAATTCAATATACTCTTTTGCAATTTTAAATCAGCTAATGAATCAATTCGGAATCTTTGATTTATATATTCCCTTATAATCTTTTCATGCCCATTTTTTTCTAATTGCGTCAGAACATCCAGCAGCCCCATCCCGCCATTTTCAACAGCAACTTTAAGAAATTGCATTTTATCATCAACCTCTATAACTTTCTCAATAATTTCAAGAACTAAATCTTTCCAATTTGGCTTATCAAGACATAATGAGGTACCACTCCCAACAAATAAAACTAATTCATCTTTCTTTAATGCTTCTAATATCCCTTTTGGTATCGATTCCATGCTTCATATTTAGAATCAAATCTAACATAATAAAATTGATTTATCAATACGTAAAAATACGTAACAACTACTTAAACAAATTAGCCTTAACTTTACCCTATGCAAACCATATCCCAACTTTTAAACATAAAGCACCCCATTATAATGGCACCTATGTTTTTGGTAAGTAATACCAAAATGCTAATAGCTGCCAGTAAATCGGGTATTACAGGTTGTGTGCCTGCATTGAATTATCGTACCATAGATGAGTTAAAAGCTGCCATAAAAGAATTAAAAGAACAATGCGAAGGTCCTTTTGGTATTAACTTAATCGTTAATAAATCTAATTTTTTATACAAAGAGCAATTGCAAGTTTGTTGCGAGCTAAAGGTGGCTTACATTATTACTTCGTTGGGTTCACCAGAAGAAACCATTAAGCAAGCTCATAAAGTTGGAGTTAAAGTTTTTTGTGATGTTACTGATTTGGCGTATGCTAAAAAAGTAGAATCCTTAGGTGCTGATGCTATTATTGCAGTTAACAAAGAGGCTGGCGGACATGCTGGTCCTACTCCATTGCAAGAGTTAGTTCCGCAATTGGTAAAGGAGTGTAACATTCCTGTTATTTCTGCGGGCGGTGTGGGTAACCACCAACAATTGCAAGAAGTATTAAGCTTAGGTGCAGCTGGGGTTTCAGTAGGTAGTTTATTTATTGCTTCAGATGAAAGTGATGTGTCGCAAGATTATAAAGAAGCTTGTGTAAACTATAACGCTAAAGATATTGTAATGACCACCAAGCTTTCGGGTAGCAGGTGTACCGTTATTAATACACCTTATGTTAAAGAAATTGGCACCGACCAAACTTGGTTAGAAAAAATACTCAACAAAAATAAACGCTTAAAAAAGTGGTTTAAGGCTTTCACCTTTTACAAAGGCATGAAAAAATTACAAAAGGCTGCTTTTAGTGCTACCTACAAAACAGTTTGGTGTGCTGGTCCTACCATAGAATATGTAAAAGAAATTAAACCTGTTGCCGAAATTGTTAAAACCCTAACCAATGAGCACTAATGCCGAAAAGCTGTTTAAACAACTCAAGTGGAAGCTGTGGTTGTTGGGCAAGTTTAAAATTCCGCTAATTGGTTACACTGGTGTTCAGTTGTTAGAGTTAAACCACACCACTGTTAAAGCCAAAGTAAAGCTAAAACGCAGAACCAAAAACCACCTTAACTCTATGTATTTTGGAGCATTAGCCAATGGTGCTGATGTTGCTGGAGGAATTCACGCTTTTTACTTTGCCGAGCTACACAACAAAAAAGTATCGTTTGCTTTTAAAGGCATGAACTCTGAGTTTATTATGCGCGCTGAAAGCGATTGTGTTTTTGTGAGTAATGATGGTGCAAAGGTTGAAGCTGCTATTTTACAAAGTGCTAAAACTGGAGATAGAGTTAATGAAACCACACATGTAGAGGTGTTTAATGCTTCTAATGAACTAGTCGCCACTTTTGAGATGATTGTTTCGGTGAAGTGTAAGTAGTTCAATTCTTTTTCCTAATTACCGATACCTGTGGGCGGGATGTTCACGAACGGTGTGAAATACGAAAACCTCTGCCAAGTTGTGGAAGGTTGTGTGTAAAGAGGTTGTAGTATTTGGCGTTTGTGATTGACTTTTTGACTCTTTTTTGTCAAGAAAAAAGAGTGAAGCAACCATTCACTTTCATTTTCACATCCTTTTTGTCTTGAAACAAAAAGGACATTAAGGCATGTTTAATGTATTCTTTTTCCATCGCTGAAAAAGAACCAAAAAATCTAGGCTTACAATCATTCCTTCCTATCTAAAATCCTAACTAACCAATTCCCGAGCGAGGGTGAGTGAACAAACGGTGTGAAATATAAAATCATCAGCCCAGGAAATGCGAAAGCCTTGTGCGCAAAGATGATTTAATATTTGGTGTTTGTTCTTGAGTTTTTCGTTCTTTTTGGTCAAACAAAAAGGACATGTTAAGTCTATTTACTTTCATTTTTTCCATTGATGAAAAAACGAAACAAAAAAATCTTCCGCTTACAATAAATCACTAAAAATAGATTACAATTCTGCAAGAAGAAAAGAACTCGGCTACGCCTCAAACAACTTTTCTTCGTAAACATTACATTACAATCTATTTTCTTAACGCGATTTCTTGAATGCGGCTCTGGCGTGAAATCTAAAATTATAATTTAACGAAGGGAGCGGTGGAAGGTCAAAAATGCGAGCCAGTTAGGGCGTGAATTGAAATTTAGACTTTTCTAGCCGTAATAGAAAAGTTGTAAAATTTCAAGAGCGGGTTGAAGCATATTTTTGACTTGATAGTCTAAAAGCTATATCGCTTTCAGGGGTGATTCTTTTCGTCTAAGGAAAAGTAATAAAGCTATTTATTATATTCTTTTTCCATCACTGAAAAAGAACCAAAAAATCTAGGCTTACAATCATTCCGCAACCTGTCCTTCACAAAACCTAAGTGCGGTTGCATGATTTCTGAACAAAACCCAGAACTTTCCAATCTTACTAAGGTTTTGTTTTGACCAGAACACGTAATTCTTGAATGCCATTCCTTCCTATCCAAAACCTTAACTAACCAACTCCCTGAGTTGTGAGAAGTAAACAAACATTGTGAAATCTCTAATTTACCGAAGGGAGCGATGGAAGGTCAAAAATGCGAGCCAGTGCTGGGGTGAATTGAAATTTAGACTTTTCTAGCCGTAATAGAAAAGTTGTAAAATTTCAAGAGCGGGTTGAAGCATATTTTTGACTTGACTTTTGGTTACTTTTCGTCTAAGGAAAAGTAATAAAGCTATTTATTATATTCTTTTTCCATTGCTGAAAAAGAACCAAAAAATCTACCGCTAACAATAAATCACTAAAAATAGATTACAATTCTGCTAGAAGAAAAGAACTCGGCTAAAGCCTCAGACAGCTTTTCTTCGTAATCATTCGTTGGAATCCATTTTATTAACGCTTCCTCTTGAATGCGGGTCTGCCATACTATCTAAATTACTATTTCCCGAGCGAGGGCGAGTGAACAAACAGTGGGAAATATAAAAAACCTGCCTCATTCCTGTGTAGCATAGCGGAAACAGGAATCTCCCACAAATAGCAGTTCATCATTAAAAAGATTTCGGATCAAGCCCGCAATGACGATTATGTTTAGTATTTGTTCTTTCTAGTCTAAAATCTTAATCGCTTTCAGGGGTCGCTCTTTTCATTTAAGGAAAAGAACGTTAAAGATTTTTTTTGTGTTTAGGGATAAATAATTAGTGGTTACTTTTGAGTAAATTGTTTCTGTAAAATGTAAAGATTAAGTTATGTACATAAAAAAAACTGTATTTAGTTCTTTGTTAAGTTTAATACTGGTATCACCACTTATAGGTCAAACAGTAAACCCCGAATGTTTACACGTACCAACTAACGAAGAAGTAATCCCTACAACTCAAGGTTCACCAGAAGATACCATCAATGGCATCTATATTATTCCTGTTGTTTTTCATGTCATCTATCACGACACGATAGACAACATTACTGACAATCAAATTTTAGATGGAATTCAACTTCTCAATAAAGATTTTAGAAAGTTAAACATTGATACTGCTGACATTATCCCTCCTTTTAAAAGTATTGCTGCAGATGCTAAAATTGAATTTAGATTGGCACAGCTTGATTCTAACGGAAATCCTACCAACGGAATTACTCGAACCTATACAGATTCTATAGAGTTTACTAATCTTTGGGATGCCTACTATGACTCTACTGGAGGTGTTGATTCGTGGCCTACCAATAAATATGTCAACATACGAGTAGTAAAGAAATTTTCTGGCATTACTGCAGGCGGAAGAGGTTCTGGCCCAAGTAATTTATTTCCAGAACGACAAGGAATTATCATTACCAATAATTTAATAGGTTCTTTTGGAACATCACCTCAACATTCAAGAGTTTTTACTCACGAATTTGGTCACTTCTTTAACCTGCATCACATGTGGGCATACCTTGGTACACCTGGAGATACAGCTAACTGTAGTTTAGATGATGGCGTTCAAGATACCCCAAATTGTTTTGGAGGCTCTTACACTTTGGGTTCTCCACCAGGCTTGTGGGCAGTTAGCTGTAACACCTTAGATAATGTTCAAAATTACATGTCTTACTCTGGATATACCACTCCAAGAATGTTTACACAAGGTCAAGTTACCAGAATGCATGATGCATTAAACAATTCATTAGGTGCTAGAGACAGCTTACATACTTACAGCAACCTAATTGCTACAGGAGTCCTTAATCCATCCACGATAGAGAGCCTTCGGAACAATGGTGGTTTCACTATTTTTCCTAATCCTGCTCATAATATTGTTACCATTACTCATGAAAACATTACCATCAACAAAATAGAACTTTTTGATAATTTAGGGAGAATTGCAAGCATCACTTATCCTTATCAAAACAAGGCGACTCTTAACATTAGCAGGTACACCAAAGGTATTTATTTCTTAAAAGTGCATTTTGAAAATAGCTTTGAAACTCACAAAATAATTATCGATTAATCGATAGTTTAAACTTTTACATACTTAGCCGACACCCAACCTACAATTTTACCAGCCTTAACTTTATGCCAATTGTTTTTGGTTTTAGATATAGTTACCTTGGTTTTATTAGGTAAAGAACCAACAATTTTAGCATCCTTACTCCCTTTTGCCCTTACATTTAAGTTGGTCTTTACTTCTACTACTCCTACTATTTTTGTTTTCTTAGGCTTAATTGGCTTCTCTTCTTTTGGAGTTTTAGTAGCAATAACGGTATAAACAGACTTCCCGCCTTTTCGGCTAGCTTTTAATTGTTGGTTACGGTTTTTACCATCTGCACGAAAAGAAACGTGAACCCAATCAGGATCTTTATCTGTTCCAAACTCCCAAATTAATTGATCAAACTCTAAATTATCTTTAATGTAATTATAAATCTCTTTATTCGTAAAACCAGTTGTAGCATCTAAATCAATGGCTTCGCCTTTACAATGTTGCGAAGTTGAGCTACCTCCAATGGCTTTGTTAAGTGATACACTTCTAAAAAAAGAATTCACTCTAATAGGCTTATCAAAATGAACTCTAACAGGTTCGAATACATTTTTAGCTAAAACTTTCATAGCAACTAAATGCTTATCACTGGGTACATTATTAATACCTCTACGAGTTGCAGTATTACTATGTGTTGCTTCTTTGTAACTAATGTGTTTACTAATCTTAGTAGTTGCCATGTTTCTTAATATTATTAAAGGTTAAATTTAGATATCTCAAAAAAATGAGAAAGGTTTTTTGTCATAAACACTTGTACCTCCTATTTTTTCTTAGGATGCACCAGTTTCATCTCATCAATTAGATGTGTTGCTCCAGCATATTTATCAATAATAAAAAGTACATAGCGTAAATCCACCATAATGTTTCTGCAAATATCAGGGTCGTAGTTCATATCACTCATAGTACCTTCCCATACCCTATCAAAGTTTAATCCTATTAAATTTCCATGAGCATCAATCGTTGGGCTACCTGAATTACCTCCTGTTGTATGATTGGTTCCTAAAAAGCAAACTGGAACCTTACCATTAGTATCGGCATACTGTCCGTAATCTTTGTTATTATATAAATCCTGTAGTTTTTGCGGAACATCAAACTCATAATCTCCCGGAATATATTTTTCCATCACTCCCTCCAAATAACATACTGGATTATAATAAACCCCATCACGAGGCGAGTAACCTCTAACTTGACCATAAGTAACTCTTAAAGTACTATTTGCATCAGGGAAATAACGTGCTTGTGGCAATACTTCCATCAAAGCATGCATATACTCTTTTTGCAGTGCTTCTATAAGCATCTTTTTTTCGAGATAGTTAATATTAATCTCTTTATAAAAATTGTTTATCATAGGTTTTGCATAAGCATAAGCTACATCTTTATTCAGTTTTTTAAGTACTTGTTTAGCATCTCCATCAAATAAAGATAAAGCACTTTTTAAATCTGTAAAAGCAGTTTTCTTGTAAATAGAGGCGTCTACATTTTTAGTATAGTAAGGCATTACACCCTTAAAAACGGCTTTATCCACATTTACATCATAGTTTTTGTGAACTCCATTTAACTGCCCCTTTATCCATGCTATATGTTTTTCAAACTCTTCAGGATTTTCCTTTATCTTTTTTTCAAGTTGATAAGATCTATAGGTCATTTTCATCAACTCATTGGTTACCACAAACAATTCTAAAAAGTTTCTTCGCTTAATGTT
>CBDUPT010000048.1:0-10992 GCA_965369165.1 uncultured Flavobacteriales bacterium
AAACATTACATTTAGCTTGAAAAAATATTTTGACTTTAAAAAGAAACCTAAATAGTTGTAGTTTCTGACCTTTCTATAACTATTTTAACACCTGCCATTCATCTTTCCTCATTTGATGGCAGGTGTTTCTTTTTGATAATCATAAATAAACCTATTTTTTCTTCTACGTAACATTATACTTTAAATAAAACATTCCTAAATAATTCTTAATAAAATGTTAAAATTGAAAATCCACTTTCCTTTTTATATACATTTGCACAATTAAATTTATTTTAATTAAGCTAATGGCAACATTACCAAACACAATAGTAAAAACAATATCTACTTGTATAAGTTTGTGTTTAGTTCTTTGCCTTGTTTTTTCATCACTTTCTACATATAATTTCGAAACTTTATTTAACAACACTTCTGTCGAAACTACTTTTACAACAACTCAATTAGAACAAGGTTTTGTTCATCATACATCGATCTCTAAAAATGAATTTTTAGCAGAATTAATCGATACTGAGGAAAAAGATGATGATAATATTCACAAAAATAATTCTAAGCTTACTCTTAAACTTTTAAGAACGCTGTGGTCGTACTCATCTGTTGAGGCTGATAATCATACCACTGTAGAATTTACAGAAATACTTATTCTTAAAATAGCAGCACCATGCTATATTGAGTACTGCTCTCTTAAAATACCTTCTTTAGTATAATTCGTCAATTGCTTAATTGACTTTTTTTGGGATAGTTTAATAACTAAGCCCATATAACTCAGTGAATTCTATCATTGAGCTTACTCTGAATTTTTTAGATTATAAAATCACATAATTATGAATAATAAACATAATGATGTTTTAGAACCAATGGAAGTTACTTCTAAATCTTCAACATCATTAAACAATGAAAATTTCTTTGATGAAAAAGCAATTATTCATCAACTACATCACTATTTACCTTCTCAAAACCCATTAAAAGATTTTGTGCATCACAATTCATTACATTCATTTCAAGAGTTTCCTTTTCATGAAGCAATTGCAAGGTCAAATGAAATAATGGGCTACAAAGGTTATTTACAATTAAGTGAATACAAAGCCTTATATCATAAAAAGAAAATAAGTGATAAAGCAATTGATTTTGTTATCGCCTCTTACCCTGAAATTGAATCTAGTTTCAAAGAAAAATTATTTTCAAAAGAATACGATGAAAATACCAATCAACGTATGGGGAAATTGCGAGAGCAATGGAAAAGTAAAATGCACATTAATTTAGATAAAGAAGTGTTTCCAATTCTTTTACGTTTAATCAGCAATTACTTAGACCAAGGAATTAGTATTTGGCATTTCCCAGTTGTAGATAAAAGTTTTTTAGAAGCAATTAAGCACATTGAAAACAATAGTCATGAAAGTTTATTTAGAACTGAAAAAGCAAAACAACTTTTGTTTGAGGATGACTTATCAATTACCAAACTTTTAAGACTAATTGTAGGTAAAGAGGAGTGTTTTGAACATTATATTTTTGACCAACAGTTTTCTCATCCAGGGTGGTCTGGTATGGTAGCCGTTTTAGAATCTGACCCAGAACTTCTTTTTGACAAAAGAAAAATAACACTCAATGATTTTATAATTGTTGAGCTATTGTTAGAATTAGATGTGCTTTATCATAAATATGATGATTTATGGTCGCCAATTGGCTATAAAAGCAACTTGGAAAACTACAATTTATTTGAAGAAATATCGGAGAAGGAGTTATTTACCGTTTATAAAATTTGGCAAGAAGCTTACGAATGGACTTACTATCAAGAAGTGCTTAGTGGACTTTCTTATGCTTTTAAAAATCAAAGTCCAACTAAAACCGACATTTCATTTCAAGCTTTCTTTTGCATAGATGATAGAGAAATATCATTAAGACAGCATTTAGAATTGGTTGACGAAAAATGTGAAACATTTGGAACACCAGGTCATTTTAATATTGTTGCTTATTATCAACCAGATAAAGGGAAATTTTTAACCAAAGTTTGTCCTGCTCCATTAAACCCTAAACATGTATTGAAAGAAATACATAAAGACAAGAAAATTAAGCGTGACTTACATTTTAGCAGAAAAACACACTCTATGTTTTGGGGATTTATCTATTCTCAAACACTAGGTTTTTTAAGTGGCTTAAACCTGTTTAAAATTATGGTTTCACCAAACTATTCAGCAGGTACCAACTATTCATTTGACCACATGCATAAGGATGCTTCTATTCAAATTGAATACCATCCTAAAAAACAAAAGAGTAAGAAATATCAAGAAGGATTTACTGTTGAAGAAATGGCTGACATTGTAGAATCAATTTTAAGAACTACTGGTTTAACTGAAAATTTTGCTCAACTGGTTTATTTTGTAGGACATGGAGCTTCAAGCACTAACAATCCTTATTATGCAGGTTACGGTTGTGGAGCTTGTTCTGGCCGACCTGGCTCAGCCAATGCAAGAGCTGCAGCAAAAATGGCAAACAGAAAAGACGTTAGAACTATTTTAGCACAAAGAGGGTTAAAAATCCCTAATGAAACATGGTTTATTGGTGGATTACACGATACAACAAGAGATGAAATTGCTTTTTATAATGAAGGATTAATTGTCGATAATTTAAAAAAATCACACCAAGAAAATAAAGCTAAGTTTCAACAAGCATTGATAAATAACGCAAAAGAACGAGCTAGAAGGTTTGATAACATTCCTTTAAAACTGAATAAAAACAAAAATTATGAGCAAGTTAAAAAGCGTTCATTAAAACTTTTTGAAATTAGACCAGAGTACAATCATGCAACAAACACTTTATTTATTGTTGGAAGAAGAAAATTAACTGAAAACTTGTTTTTAGATAGGAGAGCTTTTTTAAATTCTTACGATTATAAACAAGATCCTTCAGGAGATTTATTAGCAACCATCTTAGGTGCTGGTGCGGGGGTTTGTGCAGGAATTAACTTGGAATATTATTTTTCTAGAGTAGATAACCATCGTTTAGGAGCAGGCTCTAAATTACCTCAAAACATTGTTGGTTTAATTGGTGTTGCAAACGGTGTTGAAGGTGATTTAAGAACTGGATTACCTTATCAAATGGTAGAAATTCACGACCCTTTGAGATTAATGACAGTAATTGAACAACAACCAGAAGTGGTGCTACAGGTTTTAAATAATAATCCAAATGTAAAACAATGGTATGCCAACGGCTGGATGAATTTAACAGTTTTAAATCCAACAACAGGAGAATTCTTTAACTATAAAAATGAAGAATTTGTGCCGCTACAAATGGAATTAACTCCAATAAAAACCATTCCAAGCGTTGAGGAAATCTGCTTAACAAGTAGAGAAAATTTACCCGTTTCATTTATCCAAAAAAATTAAAAAACGATGAATATAAGTTATATCATAAACTATTTTGTTTTCATTCCTGCAATTGGTTTTTTAATTAGTCTTTTAATTAAAGACAAAGAAGGAAATGAAAAAATATTTGCCCGAATATTAGAGATTTGTGCAGGTTTATCTTTATTGTTAAGCCTTGCTTTTATTGGCTACTGGGTGTTTCATGGAATGGAAACCATTAACCTAAAAGAACTAACACTCTATAAAACCAACCATTACGAATTTGTAATCGATTTCTTTTTTGATGAGATTACAGGAACTTACCTTTTAGTTGGTGCAATGATTACTTTTTTAGTGGGTAAGTATAGTGTTTATTACATGCACAGAGAAGAAGGTTTTAAACGGTTTTTTACCACAGTTTTATTCTTTTTCTTGGGTTATAACATTACCATTTTTGCAGGAAATTTTGAAACCTTATTTATTGGTTGGGAAATTTTAGGAATTACATCATTTCTGTTAATTGCTTTTTACCGAGAACGTTATTTACCCGTTAAAAATGCTGTAAGAGTATTTGGCGTTTACAGAATTGGTGATGTTGGTATTTTAATGGCAATGTGGGCAAGTCACCATTTATGGCATGAAAACATTACTTTCTTAAAACTAAACAATTACGATTTGGTGCATGAGCATTTGGCTGGTCATACTTGGGTAGGGGTTTTTATTTCCTTAATGATATTAATTGCTGCTACAGCTAAATCTGCACAGTTGCCTTTTTCATCATGGCTTTCAAGAGCAATGGAAGGACCAACACCATCAAGTGCAATATTTTATGGCTCATTATCAGTTCATTTTGGTGTGTTTTTGTTATTAAGAACTTTTCCTTTTTGGGAAAGTCAAATATCAATACGAATATTAATAGGTGTGCTTGGTTTAGCAACTGCAATTGTTGCAGAAAGTATTGCCAGAGTACAATCGAATATTAAAAGTCAAATTGCTTATGCTTCGGTTGCTCAAATAGGTATTATGTTTATTGAAATAGCTTTCGGACTAAAATATTTAGTGTTATTCCATTTTGCAGGAAATGCTTTTTTAAGAACCTACCAATTATTGGTTTCACCATCAACGGTAAGTTATTTATTGCGAGATCAGTTTTATCATTACCAACCTAAACAATCTTCCATTGAAGACTCTTACTCTAGTAAAGTAAAGCATAAACTTTATTACTTGAGTATGAAAGAATTCTATCTCGATATTATCATTAATAAGTTAATATTCAAAAACATCAAAAAGTTAGGAGGATACCTAAATAAGTTAAGTCTTAACAATATTCTTTATGTTTTTATTCCCTTTTATGTTTTCTCCATTTACATCCGACTAAACAATACCTTTATTCCAAAAGAAGTAATTGCCGTTTTTCCTTTTGGATTTTCATTTTTTGGATTATTAATGGTGCTAAGGGCTTTCTCGGAAAGGCAACAACCTCGATTTGCTTGGATTTTACTTTTCCTAAATCATTTTTGGGTGGCTTTAGCCATTTCGTTTAATGAAGAATTTGATTGGCAAGAAATAGGTATTTATTTAAGTGGAGTTATTGTATTTGGAGCAATAGGTTATTATTTACTCACTCGACTAAGGAAAATAGAACCTAATCATTTTAGCTTATTCCAATATTACGGACATGTAAAAGAACACAAAACATTATCCTTTGCATTTTTAATTTCATGTTTAGGATTAATGGGATTTCCGATTACCTACACCTTTATTGGAGAAGATGTTATTTACAGCCATATAGGCGTAAATGAATATTACTTAGCATTTTTTAATGCCTCAAGTTATATTATTGGAGGTATTGCTTTAGTAAGAATATATGCTAGATTATTCTTAGGAAATCATGTTAAAACAAACCATCCAACACCATTAAAAACAGCTTAATTAAAAAAATAGTTTAAAATATTATAAGTATGAAAAAATCAATAATAACAGATCTTTTATCAGGTTTAACAGTGAGTTTTGCAGCCCTTTCTTTAGGAGCTGCATTTGGCGTTATGTCAGGAAGAGGTGCTTTTGCAGGAATGTTAGGTGCAGCAATTATTCCGATAATTGCTTCTTTGTTTGGAGGAACACGAGTACAAGCATCTGGACCAACAGCACCAATGACAGCAATTACAGCACTTGTTGTAGCTTTTGCCTACGAGCATTTCTCTGGCAGTAAAGAGTTGGCTGAGCAATTTATTACGCTTATTATATTAATGAGTAGTGGTTTTATTTTGCTTGCTGGTATTTTAAAATTAGGTAAATTCATTTCTTACGTGCCTAATGTTGTGGTATTAGGTTTTATGAATGGTATTGCGGTTTTAATTTGGATAGACCAACTTAAAAAACTGTTCGGACTAGCAGGGAAAACAGCTTTAGAAGGCGGTATTTTAACCAATTCAATTATCGCTTTTGGTTGTTTAGGATTTATTTATCTATTTCCCATTCTTCTAAGAAAAATTGGTGTCCCCCAAAAAATAAGTCGCTTTATGCCTTCTATTTTTGTTACCATATTATTGATAACAGCAGTAACTACGATGACTGGTTTAGATGTAGCTAGAGTTGAGTTAGGGAGTAGTGTTTCAAGCATTAGTGAATTTGTTACGCTTGTAATCTCTTACTTTCCTTCAAGCTCACAGTTATTTAGTTCGGAAATGTTATTAGCAGCACTTCCTTATGCTTTACAACTGTGCATGTTGGCCTATTTAGACTCTTTATTAACCAGTTTGGTAGTAGATAAAATGACCAAAGAAAAAACGAAATACAATAAAGAATTAATTGCTCAAGGCTTAGCCAATGGCTTATCCGGATTACTACAAGGAATACCAGGAGCTCAAGCAACAATTCGTTCTGTACTTTTAATTAAAGAAGGCGCTCAAAACAGAATTGCTGGTGTTTTTGTTGGTGTTTTTGCTCTTTTAGGATTTTTAGTGTTTAGTAACCTGATTGTTTTAATTACTTCAGCAGTATTTGTAGGCGTTTTGTTTAAGGCAGGATTAGATGTTTTAGATAGAGATTTTGCTATAGCTTATTATAAAAATAAATGGTTCAAAAACAAAAACAGAAACATACAAATGTTGTTTGTTATTTATACAACATTAATTACAGTTATAATTGACTTAAACATCGCTGTATTTTCAGGAACTGCTTTGTTTTATATTGGCAAAAAATTCTTTGGCATTACAGATGCGGAATCAGATTTTGAAGAAGTTCATAGTGATAATCTTTTAGGACAAGATGTTGAAGATGAGTTTATTTTAGAAGATATAAAATGAATAAAACAAAACATTTTTTACTTACGCTACTTATTTTAAGTAGTGTAAATATAATATGGGCTCAAAACAAAATTGTTGATTCTAGTTTTGATACTTGGTGGAGTAATACCAATAAATACAATTTAAATCAAAGTTGGTATCTAAGCTCAGAACTTCATCTTAGACGTGCAGATGGGATTAACGACTTACAACAGTTTGTATTTAGGCCCGCCTTAAATTATAAAAAAAACACCAATGTTATCTTTACTTTGGGATACACTTACATCCAATCACATCCATATGGAGAACAACCCATTGCAATAGTCACCCCAGAAAATAACATTTGGGAACAAATTACTTTAAAACAAAACCTAAGCAAATTAAACATTAGTCACAGATACCGTTTTGAACAGCGATTTATTGGAAAACCCATTTACAATAGCAGTAATGAACCCAGTATCGATGGCACTATGTATGCTCAACGATTTAGGTATAGACTTACTTTAAGTAAATCAATATCTAAAAAGGAGAAACTCTTTGCTAAAACTTTTAATGAACTATGGATAAATATAGATGATAAAAATATTATGCCCACTTCATTAAATCAAAATTGGCTATATGCTGGTTTAGGATATAAATTATCACCTAAAGTAACCATCCAATTAGGTTATATGAATCGAATTATAAAAAAAGGAGATGGCATCCATTATGAAAATAATCAGACTATCCAATTTACCATTGGTTTTGAATTTCTTTAACCTAAAATGAAAAATTAAGAATTCTATGATTAAGTATTTTGAACAATATGTTAAAAATGACATAACTAAGAAAACAATAGTTTTAAGTTGTAATGATTCATATTTCGTAAATAGTTTTATTGAAAATGAGAATGTAATTATGTGTACACTATACTCTAACATTATAGATTCAAAAACAAATTTAGATTTAGAATATTTTAAATACTGTGTTGAAGATGAGGGAATTAAAGAGATTATAGTAATTGGTCATTATGGATGTAAAACCGCTAAGCACTTTGATAATAATTTAATGAAAGAAAAAACCTGGAAAGGTGCATTATCAATACTTAAACAATTAAGCAAGAAGCCATTTAAAACTATTGATATAAAACATAATCATAAACATTTTACTTGGCTTTATGTAATTGAAAAAATGATAAACTTATACCAGCTAAACAATTCTTTAAAGAAAAATAACTTAGTAATAAAAGGCTTAATAATCGATGAAGTCAAAAATTATAGTATAAACGAAATATATATTGACAAGTGGTATTAATTTAGTATCGAAACGATTAAAACCCCTTCTAACTGTTTTATTGATTAATATAGGCAAATGGAATTAATTAAGTCATACCTGTCGTTTAAATAGTTTTCATTATTAAGGTATTATCTTAATTAATGTTAAAACAATTTTACAATCCATAATATTAGTTACATTTGTAACCGTTTCAAATGTAATTAAATTAATACCATGGAAAAAGTAAAAATTTACGGCTTCGAAATGTCTCGAATTTCAGAGGTTTATTTGAGTACACTATCCTCAATAATGAGTCCTCATGGAATTGAACGCTACTTCTTTCCTTTAATTTACCTTACCGAACACAATGGAGAACTTACTCAAAAAGATTTAGCAGAAGCAATAAGAAGAGACAAGGTACATACTATGAGAATAGTAGATTATTTATGCGATAAAGATTTCTTAATTAGAAAACAAGATTGTAACGATAGAAGATGTCAAATATTAGAAGTTACTGCTAAAGGGAAAAAACTAGTTCCACTTATTAAAGAAGCTATCACAAAAACAGATGAATTGTTATTTCATAATTTTTCTAAAACAGAAAAGGAAGCTTTTAAAGTAAGTATGGATAAACTTTTTGCAACCATTAACACTTTACCTGATCCAGAATTTATAGTACAAGCATTTAAAAAAGAAAAAAAGAAATAGATGAAAAATTTAAAATTAGCGTTTATTGCTATTGGATTATTACTAATAATGCTTTCGTGCGGAAATGATGAGGCAAACCAATCAAAAAGTGGAGCTACATTAACTGTAGAAACTTACAAAGTAATTGCCCAACCATTTAATAGTGAGTTAGTAACAACTGCCAATCTAATGGCAGAAGAACAAGTAGAACTAATGGCTCCAATAGCAGGCCAAGTATTAACTATTTATTTTAAAGAAGGACAAAAAATCAATAAAGGACAAACTATTGTTAGGCTAGATGATAGAAGTTGGAAAGCAGAGTTAGTTGGAGTTAATGCCGAATTAGCTTCCGCAGAAAAAGAATACAATCGTAAAAAAGAACTATTAACTGTTGAAGGGAGTAGCCAAGAAGAAGTTGATCTTGCTTTTGCCAAAATGCAAACACTACAATCTAAGCAACAACAACTACAAGTTAATATCAACTTAGCCAATGTCTCAGCTCCATTTAGTGGCCAGTTAGGCATGAGAAATTTTAGTGAAGGTGCTTTTTTAAAACAAGGAGAAGTTATCACATCACTTACAGCCAACAATCAACTTAAAGTAGATTTCAGCATTGCACAAGTCTATAAAAAAAGCATTGAAATAGATAAAAAGATTAAAGTATTAGTTGATAACGATAGCTTATCTGCCACAATATATGCTATAAACCCATCTGTAAATGAGCAAACACGAATGATTACTGTTAGAGCTTTATTAGAACAAAACGATAAACAAACTATTTTACCTGGAACTTATGCAGAAGTAATATTACCTACAAACGCTATAAATAATGCTTTACTAGTCCCAACGGAAGCAGTTGTTCCATCTATTACAGAACAAACAGTTTATGTATACAATAAAGGTAAAGCAGAACGCAGAGTAGTTACTTTAGGAAATAGAACTGCAGAAAAAGTGCATATTTTAACTGGAATTAAAGAAGGAGATGTTGTTTTAACTACTGGCTTATTAGCCGTTAAAGACGGGATGGCTATTACAATTAAACAGTCTAAATAAAATGAGTTTATCTGATATTAGTATAAAAAGACCTGTTTTAGCATCTGTTTTTGCTATCATTATCATTCTTTTAGGAGTGGTAGGTTATATTTCTTTAGGTGTTCGTGAATATCCAAGTGTTGACCCTCCAATAGTTACCGTACAAACGAACTACACAGGAGCCAATGCCGAAATTATAGAATCGCAAATTACCGAACCTTTAGAGGAACAAATTAATAGTATTGATGGAGTTAAAATATTAAGCTCAAACAGTACAGATGGAAGAAGTACCATTACAGTAGAGTTTTTACCACAAATGGATTTAAACAATGCTGCCAATGATGTTAGAGATAAAGTTTCTAAAGCCATTAAAAGCTTACCTCCAGATGCTGACCCACCAACGGTAAATAAAGCTGATGCGAATGCTGAAACTATATTTTCTCTAACTGTACAAAGTGATAAAAGAGGCTTATTGGAGCTTTCTCAAATAGGGAATAATATTTTTAAAGAGCGTTTACAAACCATTCCAGGAGTTAGTAGTATTCGTATTTGGGGAGAGAAAAAGTATGCGATGCGATTAGAGCTCGATCCAACTAAAATGCGTGAATTGGGAATTACTCCTGCTGATTTACAAAATGCGTTAGATGTACAAAACATAGAACTTCCTTCGGGTAAAGTTGAAGGAACAGCAACTGAACTAACCGTAAGAACAATAGGTAGATTATATACCGCAGAAGAATTTGATAACTTAATTATTAAAGAAGAAAACAATACTCTAATTCGTTTAAAAGATATTGGTAGTGCGCGTTTAGGTGCTGAAGCTGAACGAACTTTATTAAGAGGAAATGGCGTTATTGCTATGGTAGGAATAGCATTACAACCTCAACCAGGTTCAAACTATATCGAAATTGTAGATGCTGCTTTTGAGCGACTAGAAATCATGAAAAAAGATTTACCTGAAGATATTCAGCTAGATGTTGCAATGGATAAAACAGTTTCTATTCGAAAAGCGATTAGTGAAGTTAAATCGACCATTTTATTAGCTTTTGTATTGGTATTAATGGTAATCTTTTTCTTTTTACGAAACTGGCGTACTACATTAATACCTATTGTTTTAATTCCAATAGCATTAATAGGAAGTTTTGGAGTGCTGTATGCAGCAGGATTTTCTATAAACGTACTTTCATTATTAGGTCTAGTATTAGCAACAGGTTTAGTGGTAGATGATGCCATTGTTGTGATGGAAAACATCTATACTAAAATAGAAGAAGGAATGCACCCTATGAAAGCTGCTTTCCAAGGAGCTAGAGAAGTATTTTTCGCAGTTCTTGCCACCTCAATTACTTTAATTTGTGTGTTTATCCCTATCTTTTTTATGCCTGGATTAACAGGTCAAT
>CBDUPT010000049.1:0-10880 GCA_965369165.1 uncultured Flavobacteriales bacterium
GAATTAAGATTACATTCAACACCAATAAATCCTTCTGATTTACTATAATTTCTAATATTTACAACTCCTTCTTTATGATATTGATCAACCTTTAACCTATCTACTCCTTTATTTGTCCCTATCCATAAATTATTAGAATTATCTAATTGTAAAAAATAAACTATATCAGAAGATAAGCCAGTCTGCTCATCTATTTTAATATGAGTGTTTTTATCTTTTAAAAAAACTCCTTCATTAGTTCCAATCCATAGTTTATTTTTAGAATCCACCACAAAACTTCTAACCCTTCCAACATTAAAATCTTCCCTTTCACTTATAAAACTAAATTTATTTTTATCATACACATAATAACCTTTATTACTAGCCAAATAAAGCTTTTTATTATGTTTAACTATATCAAAAATAAAATCACTTGGCGTATCTTTTACTTTAAATATAACATCATCTTTTAAGGTATATAATCCTTGTTTTGTTCCAAGATAAATTTGATCATTACTTTCATATATAGAAAAAACTTCATTCTCAATTCCTGCTGAAAAACTTATATTCTTAAAATTACCTTCTTTGTAAATACTTACACCACCATTTCTCCCTATAAAAATATTAGAATTAATTTTTTTTATACTATTTACTGTACTTGTGCCTAGCTCTTTAGAGGTTATTGTTTTAATTATTTTATTATCCAATACTACATTTATCCCATTGCCTTTGCACCCAAACCAAATCTCATCACCATTAGTTCCTATAACATTAACATAACTATTTAATAGCCCATTATTTTCGTTAAAATATGTAAATGTTGAATTAAATTTGGTTAACCCTTGACCTAAGGTTCCAAACCATAAATTGTCTTCCTTATCAGTAAATAAAGACCATATTTTTTTATATTTAAACCCATTTTTTTCATTTATTACTCTATAGGAATTATCTATTGGATTAATAAAATACAAGTGCCCATTTAAAGCTCCAAAAACTAACTCTCCATTATATTTTGTTGAACTTGTTATTGTAATGTTACCATCAGCATTGTTTGGTAATGCAAAATCTGAAACAGAATCTTTTTCAATCATTGCAACACCATTAAGTGTTCCAACCCAAATTTTATTCTTAGTCTCAATAATTGTTTTCACATAATTTGATGGTAGCTTATTTACTGTAGAAAACTGAGAAACTTGCTCTTCAGAATTTATTCTAAAAAGGCCATTCAGCCTTGTTCCAATCCATATATTTTTCTTACTATCAGTATAAATAGAGTTTACAAAAGCATTATTTAAAACCTCATTAGATGTTATCTGTTTTTCTAATGAATCTCCATTAAAAATATACAATCCTTTAGCTGAACCAAAGTAAAGTTTATCATACTCTACACTATAATAAGAAGAATAAAAGGGTGTTCCTTCATTATAAGTTTTGGTAACAAAATTAAGGTTAGGACTTAACGTATTTACTCCACTATTGGTAGATGCCCAAACATTGTTTTGTTTATCAATAACTATGGAGAAAACTACATTATTTGATAAGCCATTTTTCTCCTTAATGGATTTAAAATTATATCCATCATAATAACCTATACCTCCCTCGTTAGATCCATATAATAAATACCCATTTTCAGCTTGACCAACAGATAAAATATCAGATTGTTCTAAACCTTCTCCAACATTGTAATTAATAAAGTTGTGTATTTGAGCTTTTACAGTATACCCTGTAATACAAAAAATAATAACTAGGAAGTAATTTATTTTTTTACCCATAACTTGATTAAAAATAAAAAAAAGTCCCGATAAAATCGGGACTCTTCTATATTAGATTAATATTTAACCAATTTACGGACGTATAACTTTCCTTTCTCCCGGACTTTTATAAAGTAAATTCCTGAAGATAAATTGTTGGTGTTCAGATTAATTTTATTTACACCTGAATTAATTCTTTCGGTTGTAGATGAAATAACCTTACCTACCTCATTAGTAACATCTATATATATATCTTTCGGTTTAATTGCATTAATCATTAAAGTAGCAGACCCACTAGTTGGATTTGGATACATTTCTAATTTAAGATTAGCATCATTTGCAACAGTAATTCCTGTACCTAATGGTTCAACTAATATATAAATACCTGTACTATCTACATAAAAGTTTAAAGAATCTAATGTAGTATCATTTAAGTTAATTGCTATTGTATAAATTGAATCATGGGGCAACCCAGGAAAATCTATAGACACAATATATGTTGCGCTTGAATTTATATTGGATAAATCATAATAACCATTACCACCAGAAGTTGACCCTCCAATTATTCCTCCTGGAGATTGTTCTACAGTTATATCAATACCTGGAATTGGATCACCAGGCTGCATTTTATTAAAACTACCTGAATATTCAAAAACATAGCCATTTAAACTACTGTTACCTGTTAAAGGTGGTGGGGTTATTAAAGTCACGTCTTTAACTACAGTACCTGAGTCACAATGAGCGTAAAAAACACCAGCACTTTCCCACTTATAACAAGTATCTAAATGTTTGTGATAAGAAATCATTGAATTAGGATTAAATATTGGACTAGGCTCAACTTTAACTAGAAAGCTATCGGTTGGCACATAATTGAACATATAAGTTCCTGCAACACCTGTAACCATAGAATCTATTGGTGCCCATGGCTTAGGCACTATTCCTTTTTTAAATAAAAATACTTTAGCTCCATTTACTGGCGTAACTCCATCTACAACAGTTCCAGTAATTGCATTTGAACACGAACATATTAAGCTATCATCTGATGTAGCTACATGTGTCACACTTGGAGTTAAAAATGATTGAACTATTGTTGGAATAGTATATATCGAATCAAGAAACCCAAAATGAGAAGTGTCACTAATTAATGTTGATGTTAGTGCTGCATAAGTACTATCAACATCTGAACAAGAAGGATCCAAAGTTTTATCAGTCTTTACAATTAACACCTCATCCATATCAACTTCTCCGACAACAGCAAATCCACCATCAATAGTATTAATTAGACTATAAGGCCTTCCTGAAAACCCTCCATAAGTAAATCGTTTCGTTTCAATATAATTTCCTTGTAAATCAAGTGAAAACAAAACTCCTTTTGATGGAAAATTAGTATAATCATTTGCTGAAACAACAACTCTCCCATCATTAGATTTAATCATTTCAATGGTTTCAAGATCTACACCTGGTGAAGTTACTGTATAATATTTAGTCCAATTTGTAACTCCATTATCCACATTTATACTTGTTACTATAATTTTAGGAGAATTTGATGTTGATGTTGTATCATAACCAGTATAACTCACTAGAGCATTTGTATCATCAACCATTACTGTAGAAAACCCCGAACACTCTGTAAAATGATCTATGGGGGCTCCTAACTCTAACGCGTTACTCCAAACGGTGTTACCAGAAGTATCTGTCTTTGCAAAATTTAATAAATACCCAAAAGAAGAAAGAGGCTTAGATCCTCCTTGAAAGTTAGGAGCTGCCCCTGCAAAAAAGTACCCTCCACTTGGCACCTCAATTACATCTTCAAAATGAACTTCCATAGTATCTCTATTCATATAACATTTATGCCACTGCATATTTCCAGAATTATCTACCTTAATTGAAAATCCAGAAGCAGGATAGTTACCATTGTTCCAATCATATAAGGTCCCTGCAATTAAATATCCACCATCTTGCGTTGCAATAAGCTTATTGGTTTCTAAGTCTACACCAAAAGGAGCATTATCTATAAATCCTAAATGCCATAATATATTCCCATTCAAATCATAATTAACTAGATATGGTGATGCCACAAGCATTTGGGAAGATAGAGCGTCCGTTTGATAAAGAGCAATATGATTAGTAGCAGATGTAATAACATTTTTTACTGAAGAATTAGAGGATGGAGAACTTATAGGCATGTACATGTTAACAGTGTCCATTATTACATTTCCATCAACATCTAATCTAACTAATGATGGGGCAAAATCTCCACTAGGATTAGTATATAAATTAGTTAAAAAATAACCAGAATTATCTTTTAATTCAGAAACCCTTGTTGTCCAATAATCTGCATTAACGTTAAACTGATCAAACTTAATTCTTGTTGTAAATTTATTATGTTTTACTTGAGCCTGTGTTACCAGTACTGAAACAAGTAAGAAGATAAACAATGTACTTTTTTTCATAACTTAAATATTAATAAGCGAATTTAGTTAAAAACACAATACATGTCAATAAAAATAATTTAACGGTCGTTTTTTTGCTGTTTAATAACTTTCTAATACACAACTTTGGAGCTGCTAACTTAGCTGGACATAAAAACCAAGACTGCTTTAATAATAAAAATATTACCTTACAATAATCTTTTTACTATAAATCTGATTTTCAGAAGTTGCCGTAATCAAATAAATACCTGAGGGAATAATATCTTCAATTGGTATACCAATAAGTTTCCCTTTTTCTATATCTAAAAACAGTTTCGAATAAAATTCTTGCCCAGTAACATCTCTAAGTACCACTAAAACTTCTTCTTCATAATCTTCAAAATCTAACGAAACTACACCACCCATTTCTACAGGATTAGGGAAAATATTTAACCCATTGTTTTTATCATTTTCAACAATAACAGGAACAATGCTTGAATAGGTATAATTGCCATCAAAATCAGTTTGCTTTAACCTATAGTATGAAGTTCCTTTTTTAGGACTATAGTCTGTTTCAAAATACTCTATGTGTTGAGAACTATTTCCTGCTCCGTTAACTATAGCAACTTCTTCCCAATCTTTCGTATTGGCACTTCTTTCTATAGTGAAGAAATCATTATTAATTTCACTAGATGTTACCCATTTCAAATCAACTTCGCCTGCACTTCCATGAACATCAAAACTTAATAATTCTATTGGTAGAGGTGTTTCACTTACATCCGCTGTTGCAATTGTAAACCTTAAATTATTAGCAATTACCGACACTCCAGTAAATTGATAGATATTGCCTCCAACATTTGTTGCACCAGCTATAGGGGTTTCATCAGCAAACATTCCATCATTATCAGTATCAACTAATAATCTTAAATCCGAAGTTGTTATTGCTCCTAAATTTGATAAATCCCACCTAATATCAATATTTCCAACATCAACTGCCGAAGAAGCTGAATTAACCTCACTAGCTCTCCATACTCTTACAAAACGAGCCTGAACCCCTGCAGGAATATCTGTATATTCTTGCGCTTGAGCCAATCCATTATCGTGCCCCCAAATCAAAAATTCATTATCCCCTAATCCTGTTGGATTTAGTATTCTTACTATTCCAGACCCTTGTGCATCATTATTAATTTCAGAAGCAGAAATTCTACCAATCCCAGCCACATCAAAATCATAATTTCCATTTGCTACATCATCCTCATCATACAAATCATTTGAAGCTATTGTAATATTATATTTTGCCGACAAGTAATTTTGCACCAATATATGATCAACAGTATCTAATGCATAATTAAAATGTATTATTTCAGCATAATCAGCCCCTAAATATGTTCCATATCCAACATTCAAAGCTCCTATGGCCAAATTTTGATTACTATTAGGCAAAGTAGTAGAAGATTCTGTAGACCTAAGTATATTGGTACTACCTGTTCTCATTCTACTTCTCTGAGATGCAGTAAGGGTTCCGTCAAAATCCCAACTAACTATATAATTATTTGCATTCGAATAAGTTGTTGCTCCAGTATTAAATCTATTATTTTGGGTATGAACATCTAAATTAAGTCTGTTACTTCCATGAAAAAACCATGTATATGCATATTCTGCAGATGATGTAAAAGTTATTCTTTTTCCTAAAATTCCTCTTGGGGAACCATTCAAGTTGTTTGGTCTCAAAACAGTGTAAAATGTAATACCAGAAGTGCCATCTAAAATGGCAGCATCGGGCACAGCTAGTTCATCATTAGAACCATCTAATCGAACTATTGGCATACTATTTATGCTACTCGAGGTAAAAACCAACGGCTGACTTGCTGCAGTAGCTTGAACTGCATTATTTCCATTACCAGAAGCATCTGGCCATGATGCCACCGATGTATTATTAGCTTGACTAATATCTCCAGCTCTTAACCACAAACCATTTGAAGCAGAATTACCAACTCCTCCAGGCCCTGTTTGAGATAAACCTGTAACTAAAAAAACAAAAAGAAATAGAATTCCAAAAAAAGACTTCATTTGTCCACGAATTTTAAGTAATAATGACGAAAATAAGTAAATATTCGGAAACATTTAAGATAAATACCTATTAGATATAGGTTATATACCTAATATTAGAGGTTTTTTACCTAGTAAGAACTTATCTTACACTAATTTTTTTACTGTATATCTGATTTTCAGAAGTTGCCGTAATCAAATAAATACCTGAGGGTATAATATCTTCAATTGGTATGCCAATAAGCTTTCCTTTTTCTATATTTAAAAATAGCTTTGAATAAAATTCTTTTCCTGTTACATCTCTAAGTACCACTAAAATTTCCTCTTCATAATCTTCAAAATCTAACGAAACTAAACCACCCACTTCTACAGGGTTGGGAAAAATATTTAACCCATTGTTTTTATCATTTTCAATACTTACAGGAACAATACTTGAATAGGTGTAATTACCATCAAAATCAGTTTGCTTTAACCTGTAGTAAGAAGTTCCACTTATAGGACTATAATCTGTTTCAAAATACTCTATCTGCTGAGAACTATTACCTGCCCCATTAATAATAACAACTTCTTCCCAGTCCTTAGTATTAGTAGTTCTTTCTATGGTGAAAAAATCATTATTCACTTCAGTAGATGTTACCCATTTCAAATCAACTTCTGCTTCATTTACATGAGCATCAAAACTTAACAACTCTATAGGTAATGTAGTACATAATTCAGAGGCTGTCAACTCTAAAGTAACATTATAAAAGGTTGAAGGAGAATTTTGGTTATTGTATTCAGTTGCTATCCAAGCTGGAGATAATGCAATTGGAATTGATCTAATTTCATCTAAATCCCCATGAAATCTATTTCCCGATTCCCCAGCTGCAACTTCACCACCTATAGATGCATTCCCTGTAGCACCATTCATAGTTCCAACATTGGTAACACTTGCAGCAAGAACTCCATCAATATAAATTGCCTTAAATCCATTACTTACATTATAAGTTGCTGCAACATGGTGCCATGTATTATTGACTATCAAAGCAGGTGAATCTAAAGATGTCCCTCCTAAACCTCTAATATAAAACCTTACCCTCCCAACACCTGGATCACCTAAACTAATTGCATGACCTCTACTCGCATTAGTAGCATCATCACAAATAACCCTTTGACCTGCACGCCCTCTATCGTTTGTTCTAATCCAACCAGAATAAGAAAAGCTGCCAGACCTATTTGGATGGCTAGGTAATTCTATCCAATGATTAGGGTCTACAAAATTTTGCCCATCTCCTGAATTATTTGCTGGAGAAACATCTGTTGAACCATTATTTACCCCATTATTTCCATTTCCACTAGCATCGTTAACATCATCGTGTAAATGCCACACCCCATCATAACCAGAGGCTGACCATACAGCAGATGTAGATGGATCTGTAGCTACTCCTGGATTTCCATAAAACATAAAAATTTCAGTGTTAACAGAATTACTTAACGATGGTATTTTTACCCAGGCAACATACTCACCGGTAGCAGGATTATAACTTTCAATTTGATGATCTAAAGGAATAAGGGTAAAACAATCCCCTAATGTAAATATGATGTCATATCCATTAACATTTTGAACATTTCCAGCTGGGGCTTGTCTTAAATCGGCATCTGTAAAACTTATTAAAACAGGAAAATTACTTAAAGCCGAACCTCCCGAAACTTGAGATGCTAAAATTGTTATTTCCTTACCAAAACTATAGCCAGCTGGCTGAGCATAAAGTGAAATATTAAAAAAAATAAAAATTAAGAATAGATAAAACAACTTCATTTACAAAGATTTACTAAGTATTATCTGCCAAAATAAGTATTTATACTTAAAATAAAGACATTACTACCTAGCTTCAAAAATATTTAACAAAAAAAATAATTCCAACTATATTTGTAAAATGCCAAAAGAGCAACTCAAGTCATTAATAAAAGCATTACCTAACAAACCTGGAGTTTATCAGTACTACAATAAAGATGGTGAAATTTTATATGTTGGTAAAGCCAAAAATTTAAAAAAAAGAGTATCATCCTACTTTACCAAAAACCATGAAAACGGCAAAACAGCTATTTTGGTTAGGCAAATTGAAGATATAAAAACAATAGTAGTTGAAACAGAAATTGAAGCGCTTTTATTAGAAAACAACCTTATCAAAAAATACCAACCTAAGTACAACATTATGCTTAAGGATGATAAGACTTATCCGTGGATATGCATCAAAAACGAACGATTTCCAAGAATTTTTTCTACTAGAAATATAGTAAAAGATGGATCCGATTATTTTGGCCCCTATGCTTCGGTTAAAATGATGAATACTATATTAGATTTAATCAGACAGCTTTATCCTTTAAGAAACTGCAACTACAATTTATCAGAAGAAAACATTAAAGATCAAAAATTTAAAGTCTGTTTAGAATACCATATTGGAAACTGCAAAGCACCGTGCGTTGGGTATGAAATGCCTGAAGATTATAACAACTCTATAGCTGAAATTAAAAATATCATTAGAGGAAATATCAACAGTGTAACCAAACACTTAAAGCCACTAATGAAACAATATTCAGAAAATTTAGAATTTGAAAAAGCTCAACAAATAAAAGACAAAATAGAAACTCTAGAAAAGTATCAAAGCAAATCAGTTGTAGTAAGCCCAACCATTAATGATATTGATGTTTTTTCGGTTGTTAGTGATGAAAAATATGGCTTTGTAAATTATTTAAAAGTAATTAACGGAGCTATAATTCAAGGGCACACTATTGAGTTAAAAAAGAAATTGGATGAAACTGATGACACTCTTTTACAAATAGGTATTGCTGAGTTAAGAACCCGTTTTGATAGCCAATCTAAAGAAGTTATTGTGCCTTTTAAACCCGAGCTTGAAGATGAAAATATAAAATTTTTAATCCCACAACGGGGAGACAAAAAGAAGTTACTAGAGCTCTCTGAACGGAATGCAAAATATTACAGATTAGAACGCAACAAACAAAAAGCAAATGTAAACCCAACCAAACATTCAGACAGGATTTTAGAGCGAATGCAAAAAGATTTACGCATGAAAGAAAAACCTATCCATATTGAATGTTTTGATAACTCTAACATACAAGGAACTAATCCTGTTGCAGCATGTGTAGTTTTTAAAGATGCTAAACCTAGCAAACGTGATTATCGTCATTTTAACATAAAAACTGTTGAAGGGCCTGATGATTTTGCTAGTATGGAAGAAGTGGTTTATAGAAGATATAAAAGACTCCAAGAAGAAAATGAGCCTTTACCTCAACTTATTATTATTGATGGTGGAAAAGGTCAATTAAGTTCTGCTTTAAAAAGTTTAGATAAATTAAACCTACGTGGAAAAATCACCATTATTGGTATTGCTAAAAAACTAGAAGAAATTTATTTCCCTGGAGATTCAATTCCCTTGTATATCGATAAAAAATCAGAATCATTAAAAGTAATTCAGTATTTAAGAAACGAGGCTCACCGTTTCGGAATTACACATCACAGAAACAAAAGGAGCAAAGCGGCTATCACTTCAGAATTAGATAAAATTGAGGGTATTGGTTATAAAACTGCTCAACAATTACTTTGGAAATTTAAATCTGTAGCAAGAATAAAAAAAGCTACATTAAAGGAATTAGAAACCGTTATCAGTAAGAAAAGAGCTAAAATAGTACACGAACATTTTAAAAAATAATGCCCGAAAACAAACCCTTTAATAAAGTCGATTTCTCTAAGCAAAAATTAAGTAACGAATATGATTGTTGCACATTTACCGATTGTAATTTTGAAAACGTAAAAATTGGGAACAATACTTTTATAGAGTGTGAATTTGTTAATTGTAACTTCAGCAATACAAAACTAAATGTTACTTCTTTTAAAGATGTAAGTTTTAAAAATTGTAAATTAATGGGTATTAATTTTAACGATTGCAACCCATTTTTACTTCATTTTAGTTTTACTGATTGTGATTTAACTTTGGCTTCTTTTTATCAGTTACCTATTAAAAATACCATTTTCACAAACTGCAACTTAACGGAAGTTGACTTTACAGAAACAGACTTAACCAACTCTTCTTTTAACAATTGTGATTTCGTTAAAGCTATTTTTGAAAACACCAACCTTACAAAAGTGAATTTGGCTACAAGCTACAATTTTAGCATTAACCCAAGCTTAAACAATATTAAAAACGCACAATTTGCTAAAGATAATATTGAAGGTTTAGTATCTCATTTAGAGATTATTATCAAATAAAAAAGCCCGACTAAAATAGTCGAGCTTTAATTTTATATTCAAATTAATTTTAAGCGTTAGCTGCTGCTTCAGACTTAATTAAATTTAAAGCAGATCCTGCTCTATACCAATCAATTTGTTGTGCATTGTACGTGTGATTCAACATAATAGTGTTAGATGAACCATCTGCATGAGCAACTTCTAATGTTAATTGTTTGCCTGGAGCAAAATCAGCTAAATCAATAAAGTTGAAAGTATCATCTTCTTTGATTTTATCATAGTCAGCTTCGTTAGCAAACGTTAATCCTAACATTCCTTGTTTCTTTAGGTTTGTTTCGTGGATACGAGCAAACGATTTTACAATTACCGCATAAACACCTAAATGACGAGGCTCCATAGCTGCGTGTTCTCGAGAAGAACCTTCACCATAGTTATGATCTCCAA
>CBDUPT010000050.1:0-10834 GCA_965369165.1 uncultured Flavobacteriales bacterium
TTCTTCAATTTTTTCTTCTAAAATCGACTCCACATCACTTAAATAATTGGCCGTTTGATTTAAACTCTCAATTACATTTGGATTGATTTTTTCTAATAAAGGAATTACATCTAAGCGAATTCCGTTACGTGTATATTTATTATCAAAATTAGATAAGTCTTCCCTAAATTCTATATTATTATCTTGAACAAAAGCCTCAATTTCTTCTCTAGTAAAATCTAAAAGTGGGCGAATAATTTTACCTGATTTATTTTTAATTCCATGCAAGCCAGACAAACCTGTTCCTTTTGTTAAGTTAATTAACATAGTTTCTGCTACATCATTTTTATGATGTGCAGTAGCAATAAAATCAAAGTTGTTTTTAACACTCAACTCCTCAAACCAGTTGTAACGCAAATCTCTTGCTGCCATTTGTATAGAAACACCATTTTCAGCAGCATATTTTACTGTATCAAAAGAGCTTTGATAAAAAGGAATTTTATGGTTGCCACAAACCGTTTTAACCAATTGTTCATCTGCGTCCGATTCTGCACCACGTAAATTAAAATTGCAATGGGCAACTCCAAAATTCAATTTGCTATTAACAAACAATTGCAGCATTGCCATAGAATCTTTTCCTCCACTTACAGCTACTAAAATTTTGTCCGACTGCTTAAACAAATCGTGTTTTTTATAATATGAAGTAAATTTTTGTAGCATTTATATATTTCAGTAATTCTCATTTTTTTTATCCTTCGACAGGCTCAGGATGACAAAAAACTAATTTCATTTATTCTGTTAAAACTTCTAGCATTGCTTTAGCTTTTAGCATACATTCTTCGTACTCCTTTTCTGGGTCTGAAAGCGCTGTAATTGCTCCACCAACCATATACGAAAGATAGTTATTATTTTTATTGTATGCGATACTTCTTATCACCACATTAAAATCAAAATCTCCATTAGCATCAATATAACCAACCGTACCGGAATATAAACCTCGCTTAGTTGTTTCATATTCCTCAATCAATTCCATTGCTCTAACTTTTGGTGCTCCAGTCATTGAGCCCATCGGAAAAGTTGCTTTTAAAATTGTATCAAAATCCATTTCTTTTTCAACGTTTGCCGAAACTGTAGAAATCATTTGATGCACTTGTGGAAAAGTATAAATTTCGCACAACTCATCTACATTAACAGAGCCCTTCTGAGCAATTTTTGACAAATCATTTCTTACCAAATCAACTATCATTACATTTTCAGCACGTTCCTTTGGGTCGTTTTTTAATTGTATTTTCAATGCTTCATCTTCTGCTTCAGAACCTCCTCTTTTAATCGTTCCTTTTATCGGTTGAGAAATAATTTTATCTCCTGTTTTTTTAATAAATCGTTCAGGTGAAGCACATAATAAATAGTTATCGTTATGCTTTACAAAACAAGAAAATGGTGTTGGTGATTTTTTATTCAACTTTAAATACAAACTCAATGGGTTAATTTCTACTTGTTCAGCATAAAATTCTTGACAAAAATTTACTTCATAAATATCACCTAGCTGAATGTGTTGCTGTAATGCTTTTACCTTATCTAAATATTCAGCCTTCGTTAAACGGGGAGTCACTTTTATACTTTGGTTGAGATTTGAATTTAACTCTATTTCCGTTATCTCATTAAACAATTCAGTAACTTGTTCTGATGAGTAAATGGTTGTTTCGTAATGAATTATAACTTCATTTTTTGCTATTTCAAAAACCAATTCAGGACTAAAAAAATGCTTTTCAGCAAACTGTACATTATCTAAGTTGTTAGAACTTAATTGAGGTTCTATTTGGTTTTTGTAATCGTAACTTACAAAACCAAATTGCCAACCTTTTGCTTTAACGTTAGTTGTGTTAGCTAAAGCTATTAAATTAGCTTTTTGGCTATTTTTATTGATAAATACTAAATTTTTAACCTCACTAAAACACGACAAAACTTGCTGTTGAAAAATAGACTTTTCAGCAATTTTAAAGTTAACTTGTTTTAAAGTGTTATCGGTAATTATCATTATAATTTGCAAATCTACTAAAGCAAAGATATAAAAGAGATTATTGATTGAATTGAATTATATCTCTACATCTTAAAAAAAATAATTAGTTATATTTACAATGAGATTTAATAAACTAACATTATGAATTCAACTAATCTAACTACCAAAATTCTTTTTACTACAATTTTTATATTCACATTTTTCAATTTTTCATTTGGGAAAGAATCTGATAATTTCATTATAATGTTGGATGGGACAAGAATTGATTGTTATGGAGATATTTCTTTATCTGCTGAATTTATTTCTTTTAATAATTCTGAAGGAAAACATAAATCTGTAAAACAGAAAAAAATTAAGCTTATGCTTGTATATAACAGATTGTTTTTAAATCTAAACATCTCCAAAAATATGAAGCGTTTACAAGAAGTATATGCTTATTCTTCTGACTTAATAATGACTGGGTATTTACAATCTTCAACTACATATATTTATTTATGGGATAAAGACTTCAACCCTATAGAAGGTAAAATTTCATTTTTACAAAGCTATACCAAAGGTAAGGTTAAAAAGCATAAGTTAAAGTATAATGAACAAATTGCTAAATACTTTAAAAAATGTGACGAATTATCTGATCATATTATTAAAAATATTGAAACCGGAGAAAGAATTAATTCTCGCATATCATATTACAAGTGTGAAGGTGATATTGACCCCCTACAATCTTACTTAACTCGTGAAGAAAAAAAGTTAAAGAGTAATTAACTTTTCAACTGCTCTGTAATAATCGCTAAACCTTCCTCAAAAGAACAAGGCGAATAATCCAAATCGTTATATCCTTTATCTAAAATAAAACCTGTTTTGGGTGGTCGTTTTGCTGCTTGGTTTAAGCTCGCAGATGATATTGGAGTAATAATAGATTTATCGTAACCGTAAAAATCGGCAACAGCATAGACCAAATCTAAAACACTTAAATTGTCTTTCCCAGAAAGGTGATAAATACCCTCAGCTTGTTTTTCAGCAATTAACCAGCAGCCCATAGCTAAATCTTCTGCTAAAGTTGGCGAACGAAATTGGTCATCAACAATATTTAATGGATTGCCTTTTGCTAAGGCTTCTTTTGCCCAAAGCACAATATTGCTTCGGCTCATGTTTTCAGCAACGCCATAAACAATTATAGTACGAGCTATCGCCCATTTTATATTACTTGCTTGTAGTAGTTTTTCTGCTTCGTATTTTGACTTTCCGTAATAACTTAATGGATTAGGTTGATCTGTTTCTTTATAAGGTCCTGCTTCGCCATCAAAAACAAAATCGGTAGAAAGATGTATTAAATGTGTGTTGTATTTTTCTGCTGCAGCTATCATATATTTAACAGCATTTACATTTAAATCCCAACACAACTCTTTATCATCCTCACAGGCATCTACATTAGTCATTGCCGCTGTATTAATTACCACATTAGGTTTAAACGCATCAAAAATGGTATTAATTTCTTGTTGATTGGTAATGTCTAACGATTGGTATTTGTACCCTTCTTGATTAGAAACTCTGTTAGCACCTTTTGATGTTGCCAACAATTCAATATCTGGTTTATTTCCTAATAGTTTAATTAGTTTTTGCCCTAACAAACCATTGCTTCCTGTAATTAAAATCTTCATTAATTTTCACCCTTTTAAAACGCTTTGTTGAGAAGCAAAATCTCTAAAAGCATCAATTTGCTCTAAGGTTCCTAGAACGAAAATCTTAGCTTTTTGCATAATTACAGTATCAGGAGAAGGGTTAATTATATATTCTCCTTCAGGAGTTCTAAAGCCCACAATATTAGCCCCAGATTTATCTCTAATTCCTAATTCACGAATGGTTTTATTCTTTAATTCATCAGGTAAGTTCTCAAACGTAATTTCTTCTAAATTAATTGATGTTGTTCCTTGCCCCATAACATAATCCATAAACTCAATTACATCAGGTTTAATCACTAATGAAGCCATGTGGGCACCACCAATTTTATCGGGCATTATTACATTATCCGCACCTGCTCTACGTAATTTTTTATCTGAATTATCATTAGATGCTCTACTGATAATTAATAAATCTGGATTCATTTCACGAGCAGTTAATACCACAAACAAATTATCAGCATCCTTAGGTAAAGTAGTAATTAATGATGTTGCTGTTGCAATTCCAGCTTTCTCTAAATGACTTTCAAAAGTAGCATCTCCTTCAACAAAAGGAATATCATGCGCTTCTCTTAACGATTCAACCAAGTCTTTATCTTTCTCAACAATTACAAATTTTCTTCTATGCGATTTCAACTCTAATGCAGCTTGCTTACCGTTTCTACCGTAGCCACAAATAATAGTATGATTAGATATTTTATCCACTTTTTTATTTACCCTTAAATCTTTAAAATAACGCTTGTACTCACCATCTAAAATGTAATTAGAAATTGAAGTAACAGCATATACAAATGTACTAAAGCTAAAGATAATCAAAAATGCGGTAAACATTCTTCCTTCTGGAGATAATGGACGAACTTCTCTAAAACCAACTGTAGAAACTGTAATAACAGTCATATAAATAGCTTCATTAAGAGAATAGCCTTCAATTAACCTAAAGCCCGTTACACCAATCATCATTATTATTAACAATAATAATAAGGCAATGTAAACTTTTCGGAAATATTTAAAATTAAATAGTGTGTAGCTTAAACGTCCCAAACTGATTTCCTCTTTTTAAATTTAAAATATTCTTTGTGTTCTAAGATAAACGCCATTATTAAGTAAATAAAAATTGGCGATCCAAAAGTTAAAAAGGAAAGGTAAATAAAAGACATACGAATGCGACTAGATTTAAGCTGTAGCTTATCGCCCCACCATGCACAAACACCAAAGGCTTGTTTTTCGAAGTATGCTAATATTTTATTAATCATTGTTGCAATATCTTACTACCAACATTGCAATTTAAACATTTTTTTTGAGAACAATAATTATTTTTCAACTCTAACAACGCCTGACTTTGCATTGCATTTGTAGAAACTACTTTTATATCCTTCCATTTTTTGATAATTGTATTACTCTCAGATTTTATGTTCTCTAAAAAATTTAAAGCTTTATCTATTAACTTCTCGTCCTGTTTTTGTTTTCCGTAAACAAACAAAAATGGAACAACTACATTTATAATTAACGTATTAATTAATGTTTTTCCTACATTTTTAGTACTTACTTTTTCAGCTTCAACACCAAACTGATAATGAGCTTTCCAATACTCAGAAGTTTCAGTGCTAAATAATTTTTCTATCTCTTTTACTGTGTTAGCCTCCAATATTTTAGAAAACAATCGTGTTTCATTGTTTAATAAATTGGCAAGTTGACTAATCCGGATTGTTGGAAAATTTGCTGGCCTTAGTCGCAGTAATTTCCATAAGCTTTTATCGATTGGCTGTAAGCTAAATTTGGCTTTTAAAAAGTGATACTCTTTCTGCAAACGAATATAATATCCATCTTTAATAGTCTCTTCTAAAAATCCCGCCTGACCATAATATAAAGCTTCAATAGAGGCAAGTTGATTGTGTTTTTCGGCAATTTTAATTGGAGTGTTTATTGCCAATTGCTCAAATGGTAAAGCATTTACTTTTAACCCAAAATATTTAAATAAGTATTGATAGAAGGTTTGTTCCCAATCATTTTTATTTTGTTGAAGCGTAATTTGAATTTCTTCAGACTTTCGCTCTAATCGTTCAACTGCCAAACGGTTTAGCCAAGTATTAATGGTAAAACTATCAACTATATTAATTTGGTTCTGACAAGCTATCCAATCTTTAGAGGATTGTAAATATTGATTTTTAGAGATTAATTCATCACTAATTAAATTCTTTAACTCTAATGTTGGAATGGGGTTATCGTTAACATCATAAATCACTTTATCATCATTAAAAACAACATGAAGTACAACATTATTATAAGCTTTATCATGCTGATGTTTATGAGCTAACCAATCGGATGAATTGATGTGTATTTCGATATTTCCTGCCCAAGTGGTTGACCCAATTAGTACTTTACCATTAAAAAAATCTGGACCAGCATCGGTATTGTGCTGTCCAGAATTTATTATAGTAATAATTTCCTTATTTGTGGTTAACAAATTTGAAGTATCAAACAACTTATACTTCCATACGTAATGTAGGAAATCTTCTTTCACTTGTTATTCGTAATCTTCAGGATTTACATCATCATTAGATGCTCGTTTTGCTTGCTTACTTCTCATACTAGCCTTGGCAATATCTTTAGGTGTTGTAGTTTTAGTAATTGTATCAGCAGATAACAAACTTGATTGAATTTGAGTTTGTAAATCGCCAACACTACTTGGAGAATAAGGCATAAAAATAGTATTTACTCCATCTTCCGCTAAACGACTAATCGTATCATAATGCTGGGTCATAAATAACATATTCATTACTTCACGCCCAGTAACACCATCTTCCATTGCTCCCCTAACTTCTGCAACAGAATTCTTCAATCCATTAGCAATGGCAACTCTCTGGTTAGCAATACCTTCACCTTGTAATTTTTTACTTGTTGCTTCCGCTTCTGCCGCTGCAACCACTTTAATCTTATCTGCTTCTGCATATTCTTTAGCTGCTTCTTTCATTCGTTTTGCAGCATTAATTTCATTCATTGCATGCTTTACTTTAGCATCAGGGTCAATATCTGTAATTAACGCCTTTACGATTGCAAATCCATATTCCTCTATAGTTTCAGACAATTCAGTTTGAACAGCTTTAGCAATCTTATCTTTTTCACTAAAGACATCATCCAACAACATGTTCGGATCTTCAGAACGAATAGAATCAAACACATAAGATTGAATTTGTCGAGCAGGGTTATCAAATTTATAAAATGATTGTCTTATTCCTTCATTACTTTCAACTACATAGTATTGCACAGAAACTATCATTCTAACAAAAACATCATCTTTTGTTTTTGTTTCTACTTCAACAGGCAACTCCATTACTCTTAAATTAACAGTTCCTGCTTTTTTATCTAAAATAGGAATTTTAAGGTTAAATCCAGAACTCGCAATTCTATGAAATTTACCTAAACGCTCTATTACAACCGCTGTTTTTTGCTTTACGATAAAAAACAAACCGAATGTAAACATCAATCCGAATAAACCTAAAATTATCTTTATAACTATTCCTATTGCCATTTCTTTAAATTTTTAATTGTTATTTAATTTTCCCTAACAAGATACTCATTTCTTTTTGAATTTTCAAAGCTGAATTGCGAGCTGCTTCTGCAAATTTTTCATCAGTGCCAGCGTAAATGATTCCTCGTGAAGAATTAACTAATAAGCCACAATCTTTAGTCATTCCATACTTACAAACTTCACTTAACTCTCCCCCTTGCGCACCAACTCCAGGTACTAACAAGAAATTATTTGGCACATGTTTTCTTATTTCTGTAAACATTTCTGGACGAGTAGCTCCAACTACATACATTAAATTTTGATCCGTTCCCCACTCTTTTGATTTGGTTAATACTTTTTCAAATAACTTATCAGTTCCATCAGTAAAAAACTGAAAATCATCTGCTCCTTTATTTGATGTTAAAGCTAAAAGAATTACCCATTTATTCTCAAACTCTAAAAACGGTTTAACAGAATCTTCTCCCATATAAGGTGCAACAGTTACTGAATCAAAATTCATGTTATCAAAAAATGCACTTGCATACATTTTAGAAGTATTCCCAATGTCTCCGCGTTTTGCATCAGCTATCGTAAAAATATCATTAGGAATGTAATCAATTGTTTTTTGTAATGATACCCAACCTTTAGCACCTAAACTTTCGTAAAATGCCGTATTAGGCTTATATGCCACACACAAATCTTTAGTAGCATCAATAATCTGTTTATTGAACTCAAAAATTGGGTCTTCTTCTTGTAATAAATGTTTTGGAATTTTATTAATATCAGCATCTAAGCCAACACACAGAAACGATTGTTTTTGTTTTATCTGAGCAATTAGTTCTTGTTTTGTCATCCTATAAATATTGTAAGGAGAATTAAAACACACCCCTCACCCCTCTCAATAGGGGAATTATTCTATACCTGCTTGCAATTTTTCTGCATTTTCAGCAATTTTTAATGCATCTACCACTTCATCCAAATCTCCACCAATAATACCATCTAAATTATATAGAGTTAAACCAATTCTATGGTCTGTAACTCTTCCTTGTGGATAATTGTATGTTCTAATTTTAGCTGATCTATCTCCTGTTGACACTTGTGATTTTCTTTCTTTAGCACGTTCTTGCTCTTTTTTAATCACCTCAGCTTCATATAATCTTGAACGCAACACTTTCATTGCCTTATCATAATTCTTAATCTGAGAACGACCATCTTGACACTCAACTACAGTATTAGTTGGAATGTGAGTTAACCTTACAGCAGATTCAGTTTTATTTACGTGTTGACCACCTGCACCTGAAGACCTAAAAGTATCTTTTCTAATATCATCTTTTCTAATCTCTATATCTACTTCTTCAGCTTCAGGCAATACAGCTACTGTTACCGCAGAAGTATGGACTCTTCCTTGTGATTCCGTTTGAGGAACACGTTGTACACGATGAACACCTGATTCAAACTTTAATACTCCATAAACATTTTCTCCTTCAACACTAAACCCTATTTCTTTAAACCCTCCTGCAGTTCCTTCATTAACTGTCATTATATCAATTTTCCAACCTTTTTTCTCCAGATATCTTTGATACATTTTGAATAAATCTCCAACAAAAATACTTGCCTCATCTCCACCAGTACCAGCTCTTATTTCAATAATAACATTCTTACTATCCTCTTCATCCTTTGGAATAAGCATTAGCTTTATTTCCTCATCCATTTTTTCCTTCTGAGGAAGTAATTCATCCAATTCCATTTTTGCCATATCTACAAACTCTTTATCTGTTTCGTTAGCAATAATTTCTTTAGATGATTCTATATTATCTAATACATCTTTGTATTTTTTATAAACTTCTACAATCTCTCCAAGCTCCTTATATTCTTTATTCAACTTCACATACCTATCCATATCTGATATTACTTCAGGGTCAACTATTTGTTCACTAACCTGATCATATCTAATATTAATTCCTTCTAATTTTTTTAATAAACTACTCATTCATAAAAGTTTAAAAGTTTAAAGTTTAAAGTTTAAAGTCTTTACAAGTCTTCTCCCTTTCAAACTATAACTTTAATGATAAATAAATTCTCCAAACTCACTCTTAATTGTCAATTTCTTTTCTCCCTGTGATTCAACTCTGCCGACAATTTTGGCATCAACATTAAACGATTTAGAAATAGTAATGATATCCTCTGCAATTTCTTGAGGAACATATAATTCCATCCGGTGTCCCATATTGAACACTTTGTACATTTCTTTCCAGTCTGTACCTGATTGTTCATGTATCATTTTAAATAATGGTGGCACATCAAACATATTATCTTTTACTATTTGTAAATTTTCTACAAAATGCAAAATTTTAGTTTGAGCTCCTCCACTACAATGAACCATCCCATGTATATTCTTTCTATGTTTATCCAATATTTGTTTAATAATTGGTGCATAAGTTCTGGTTGGAGATAACACTAGCTTTCCTGCATCTATTTCAACTCCATCAACACTATCTGTTAACCCATAATTTCCTGAGTATACTAAATCATTTGGTACTGCATTATCATAAGTTTGGGGATATTTTTCTGCAACAGATTTATTAAACACATCATGTCTTGCAGATGTTAATCCATTACTTCCCATTCCTCCATTGTATTCCTTTTCATAAGTTGCTTGTCCAAAAGATTCTAACCCAACAATAACGTCACCTACTACAATATTTGCATTATCAACAACATCTACTCTTTTCATTCTACAAGTTACAGTAGAATCAACAATGATAGTTCTAACTAAATCTCCAACATCAGCTGTTTCTCCACCTGTTGAGTAAATTCCAACACCTTGTTCTCTTAAATCAGCTAATAATTCTTCTGTACCATTTATTATAGCTCCTAAAACCTCACCTGTAATTAAATTTTTGTTTCTTCCTATGGTTGATGATAATAAAATATTATCTACAGCTCCTACACATAACAAATCATCAATATTCATAATTAAAGCATCTTGAGCAATCCCTTTCCATACTGAAACATCACCAGTTTCTTTCCAGTATGCATATGCTAAAGATGATTTAGTTCCTGCTCCATCTGCATGCATTACTACACAGTGTTCTTCACTACTCGTTAAAATATCAGGAATAATTTTACAAAATGCTTTAGGGTATAATCCTTTATCAATGTTTTTAATTGCGTTATGCACATCTTCTTTATCGGCAGAAACGCCTCTTTGCATATATCTTCCTGATTGACTCATTTTATTTTTTAATAGAACCGTAAAGTTACAATTCTTGTTCATTTTAGGGTACAAAAAAAGTCCCGAAAATTTTGTTTCGGGACTTTTAAATTCTTTTTAAAGCTATTGCTCTCCTTCCGTAGGAGCAGGAGTTTTAGGAACGTAATCCGTTCTTAACACTTTAAAGTCAGTACGTCTATTACGTTGATGCGCTGCTTCAACTTCTTCTTTAGATTTTAACTTCTTAATATAAGCTTCACTTAATACTGTTCCGTCAGCACCTTTAATTGGTTCTTTTTCACCCATCCCTTTTGCAGTAATTCTATCAGCTGCTATACCTTTTTCTTTTACTAGGTAATCCACACAAGACTGAGCTCTACGCTGAGATAATTTTTGGTTATAACCTGCCGAACCTCTAAAATCTGTATGAGAACGTA
>CBDUPT010000051.1:0-10539 GCA_965369165.1 uncultured Flavobacteriales bacterium
GATTTAAGTAAAGAAAATTTTTTACTGAAGTTTTAACTTTGTCTTTCAAAAACAACAATTTTTAAAATGTCATCCTGAGCGGAGTCGAAGGATGAAAAGCTACGCAATATAGTGTGATAACACGTTATTTTAACTTTTCGTTTGACGCTACTATATGTAATGTGCGTTTAGTTTGTTCAACGCTTAAAAGTAATAATTTTTGTGAGGAATCCCCCGCTACTGCAAAACCTTAGTAGCGAAAACATTGTCAAGTTACAAAGCGAGAATGCAGCTCGCTAATATGCTATTATAAAGCACTAGCAAAAATTATGGCACAACTTCCACAAGTTTTAATAAGCTAAAATGCCAGTAACAAGGCATATTATATATAGAATGTTGTACTCAGTTCTTTTCTACTTACAGCTAGGATGCTCCAATACACCAACTATCGATTCACTACTTTTTAAGTTTTTAGATAACCCCATTTTAATAGCTTTTTTTACATCGGGACAACCTTCTCCGATATCATAATCAGGAGACCAAGCTCCCCAGTTATATTTGATTATTCCTCTTACTGCATAATATTTTGGTCGATTTGGATTGATTGAAATGGCTTTGTCTAATTGTTTAATTAACTCTACCAAGTTCTGTTCACCAGAATTATGTTTTGCAACAACTAATTTATATATAAGTTCAGGATTATTTTTGTCGGATTTGATTTTTACATTTAAATTTTGAATCTCTTTTTCCCAATACTTTTTTATGTCGTCCCAAGTTTTCATTTCTGGAACGTTGCTAGAGTAGAATTGTGATTCAATTCCTAAACCTTGACCAAACAAGTTTAAGCTTAGAACAATAAGTCCGATTAAAATTAAATTTTTCATTAATAATCTTTAATTGAGTACAATGTACTTGTTGGTCGCGTTTAAATGCGACTTACATTGTGTCAAACGAAGGTAGCGTTTTTTAAGGAGAAATTCAAGTTTGTAATTGGTGCAAATCATTTTTTAATTTGAGGTAAGTTAAGCCTTTCTTAATCCCTCAATAAATGTTAAATTTGTGTCTCTTAAAAAAAGAAAATAAATGTTTGATAGTTTAAGTGATAAGTTAGATAGAGCCTTTAAGGTATTAAAAGGACAAGGACAAGTAACAGAAATAAATGTTGCTGAGACGGTAAAGGAAATTCGTAGAGCATTATTAGATGCTGATGTTAGTTATAAAGTAGCAAAGCAATTTACAGATACGGTAAAAGAAAAAGCATTAGGGCAAAATGTGATTAATGCAGTATCGCCAAATCAGTTAATGGTTAAAATAACTCATGATGAGTTAGCTGATTTGATGGGTGGAGGAATGTCTGACATTAACATTAAAGGAAGTCCAGCTGTAATTTTAATTTCTGGTTTGCAAGGTTCTGGTAAGACAACTTTTTCAGGTAAACTAGCATTACATTTAAAAACTAAAAAAGGTAAAAGCCCTTTGTTGGTTGCAGGTGATGTTTATCGTCCTGCGGCAATTGATCAACTACATGTTTTAGGAGAGCAAGTAGGAGTTGAAGTTTGGAGTGATAAAGAAAATAAAAACCCAGTTGATATTGCTAAACAAGCTGTAATACATGCAAAAAGTAAAGGACACAATGTAGTTATTATTGATACTGCTGGGCGTTTAGCTGTAGATGAGCAAATGATGACGGAAATTGCTGAGGTTAAAAAAGCAGTAAGTCCTCAAGAGACATTGTTTGTTGTAGATTCTATGACTGGACAAGATGCCGTGAATACTGCTAAGGCTTTTAACGATAGGTTAGATTTTGATGGGGTTGTATTAACCAAGTTAGATGGTGATACAAGAGGTGGAGCTGCATTATCGATTAGAAATGTAGTTGATAAACCAATTAAGTTTGTTGGTACAGGAGAGAAAATGGAAGCTTTAGATGTGTTCTATCCTGAACGTATGGCAGACAGAATATTGGGAATGGGAGATGTTGTTAGTTTAGTGGAGCGTGCCCAAGAACAATATGATGAAGAAGAAGCAAGAAAGCTTCAAAAGAAAATTGCTAAAAATCAATTTGATTTTAATGACTTTTTAAGTCAGATAGCCCAAATTAAAAAAATGGGTAATGTAAAAGATTTAATGGGAATGATTCCTGGAGTTGGGAAAGCAATGAAGGGAGTTGATATAGATGATGATGCTTTTAAAGGTATAGAAGCAATTATTCATTCTATGACACCATATGAAAGAGAAAACCCGAAAGCATTAAACGGAAGTAGAAGAAAAAGAATTGCTTCTGGTAGTGGAACAAACATTCAAGAAGTAAATAAATTAATAAAGCAGTTTGACCAAACTAGTAAGATGATGAGAATGATGGGAGATAAGAAAAAGATGGCTCAAATGATGCGAAACATGCCTAAACAGAGGTAGTTGGTGTATAGTGTTTAGTTGTTGGTGTTTAGTAAAAACCATATACCATATACTATATACTAAAAACCATATACCATAAACTAAACACTATGCAATTAGTAAGCGGAAAAGAAGTTTCAAATAAAGTAAAAGATGATATTGCTTTAGAAGTTGAAAAGATTAAAGCAAATGGAGGGAAAGTGCCTCATTTGGCTGCTATACTAGTTGGTGATGATGGAGCAAGTAGAACTTATGTAAATGCAAAAGTTAAAGCTTGTGAGCGTGTTGGGTTTGGTTCTACATTAGTTAAATTAGATGCAGATATTAGTGAGGCTGATTTATTGGCTGAGGTTCAAAAATTGAATAACAATACTGAAATTGATGGATATATTGTTCAGTTGCCATTACCAAAACATATTGATGAGCAAAAAGTAACAGAAGCTATTGCTCCTGAAAAAGATGTGGATGGTTTTCATCCAGTTAGTTTAGGTAAAATGTTATTGGATTTACCAAGCTTCTTACCAGCTACACCTTATGGAATTACTGAAATGTTAAAGCATTATAACATTCCTACAGAAGGAAAGCATTGTGTGGTTATTGGAAGAAGCCATATTGTTGGTTCACCTATGAGTGTGTTAATGGCACGTAATGCTTACCCAGGAAATTGTACAGTAACGATTACACATAGTAGAACACAAAACTTAAAAGAAATCACTAACCAAGCTGATATATTAATTGTAGCTATTGGTAAACCAGAGTTTGTTACTGCAGATATGGTTAAAGAAGGCGCTACGGTTATTGATGTTGGTATTCATAGAATTGAAGACAGTTCTAAAAAATCTGGATTTAGATTGTTAGGAGATGTTAAGTTTGATGAAGTAGCACCAAAGTGTGCATTTATTTCTCCAGTTCCTGGGGGAGTAGGACCAATGACTATTGCTAGTTTATTAAAGAATACCTTGTTGGCTGTACAGTTAAACAATTAACCTTCTATGGTAATTAATCTGGCCTAAATGATAGCTGAGGTGTGTTGTTAAATGAATTAAGAAAAATTCTGTAGTCATTTCGTGTCCAAAAACTTCAATTGGAAAAGCTGAGTTTAAGTCTTCTTGAGATAGTCCTGAAATTATTTGTTTTACGGTTCCCTTAACATCATCAATTTGGTTACTCATTTCAGCAACAGGAATGTTTTTAGCACTAAATTCAAGTTCTCTTTGTCTAACATACCCAGTATTACCTAGTGTAGCTCCAATAAAATGATTTAGGTTGCCAATTAAATGTAAACATAGATTTCCTGCAGAGTTATTAATATTACTATTTGTAATCCAAAGATTATTTTCGTTAGAGTATAAATTAATTTCTTTTTTTAAAGCTTCCAAATCTCTTTCGAAAAGCTGTGTTAAGGATTTTGTCATTTTAATAGTTGTATTTGTCTTTCCATTTATCTTTTAAATCTTTTCTAAAAGAAGCTTCTTTAGGATTGTTGCCAGGCTCATAAAATTTAGTTCCCTTTATTTCATCTGGCAAATATTCTTGAGCCTCAAAATTACCTTCATAACCATGAGAATATTTATAGTCAGCTCCATAACCAATGTCTTTCATTAGTTTGGTAGGAGCGTTTCTTAGGTGTAATGGTATAGATAAGTTACCTGTTTGCCGAACTAGCTGCTGAGCTTTACCGATAGCTTCATAAGAAGCATTACTTTTTGGTGAGTTAGCTAAATAAACTGCTGTTTGAGAAAGGATAATTCTTCCTTCTGGAAAACCAATAACATTAACTGCCTGAAAACAATTGTTAGCAATAACTAAAGCTGTTGGGTTTGCATTTCCAATGTCTTCTGATGCAGATATTAATAACCTACGTGCTATAAATTTCATATCTTCTCCACCTTCTAACATTCGTGCTAGCCAATAAACAGCTCCGTTTGGATCACTTCCTCTTATTGATTTAATAAAAGCAGAAATAATATCATAATGTTGATCTCCAGCTTTATCGTAGCGAACAATATTCTGTTGTACAATATCAACAACAATATCATTGGTAATTTCAATTGTGTCAGAATCAAAACTACTCACAACTATTTCTAAGGTGTTCAATAATTTACGAGCATCACCTCCAGATAATTGTAATAAAGATTCATGCTCTTTTATTGTTATTTTCTTAGTACTTAGTACTTCATCTTGAGTTAAAGCAATATCAATTAGCTTAAGTAAATCTTCTTTAGTTTGCTCTTTTAAAATATAGGTTTGACAACGAGAAAGTAATGCCGAAATAACTTCAAACGAAGGATTTTCAGTAGTAGCACCTATCAAGGTAATAATTCCTTTTTCTACCGCTCCAAGTAAGGAGTCTTGCTGTGATTTACTAAAACGATGAATCTCATCAATAAATAAAACAGGATTATTAGTTCCGAAAAATTGTTGGGATTTTGCTTTTTCAATGACTTCTCTAACGTCTTTAACGCCAGAGTTTATTGCACTTAACGTATAAAAAGGACGCTTTAAATGATTGGCAATAATGTTTGCTAATGTAGTTTTTCCAACTCCTGGAGGTCCCCAAAATATCATTGAAGGAACAATGCCTTTCTCTATAAAATTACGTAAGGTTGAGCCTTCACCAATAAGGTGTTGCTGCCCAATATAATTGTCAAAAGTATTGGGTCTTAAACGTTCTGCTAGTGGAGTAAGGTTTTGCAATTTTGTTATTCTTAATTAGCTAGTAAATTTAGCCATTTCTAATAACTTTTTGGTGGTATTTAAGTTACGAGATGTAGCCATCACTTTTAATTTATTCTCAAAAAAATTATTGCTCATTTTAGCACGCCCAGCTCCATTAGGACAGTGGAAATAAACAACCTTGTCAATTAACTCATAATACTCTTCTTCAAAAGAATAAGTATATAACTTTTCAATATTTTCTTTTGTAGGAGTTTCTGCTAAAAAAGTAAAATACATTTTGTCTATATCCTTAAAAGGATTCTTTTTTAATGCAGTTTCAATTGCTGTAGGCGATAGAATTAAATTAGCTACTTCAAAACCATAATGTATTTGAATAGCATCAAAAATTATCTTTTGTAACTCCGTGTGAGTTAATTCTTTATATTCAAAAACTACATTTCCACTTTGGATGTAAGTCTTAACATTTTCAAAACCTAAATCTTCGTAAAGCTTTTTTAAGTCGGCCATTTTAATTTTTTTCTGACCGCTTACGTTTATTCCTCTTAGTATGGAGATGTAGGTAGGCATTAGTAGTAGTTTTTATCCACTAAATAATTCTTTACATAATCTTGAACACCTTCTTCAAGTGTATGGAAAGGTTTGTTGTAACCAATAGATTTAAGCTTATTCATGTTAGCTTCAGTATAATATTGGTATTTATCTCTTATATCTTCTGGTGTTGGAATAAAACCTATGTTAGGCTCCTTATCTAAAGCTTTAAAGGTGTTTTTTACTAAATCTAAAAATGTTCTAGCGGTTCCAGAACCTAAATTATATAATCCAGAATCTTTTCTGTGTTCTAATAAGAACATACAAACTTCAACTACATCTTTTACATAAACAAAATCACGTAGTTGTTCCCCATCTTTATAGTCAGGATTATGAGAAGCGAATAACTTCATGCCGCCAGTTTCATTAATTTGGTTAAAGGCATGAAATATTACGGAAGCCATTCTTCCTTTATGGAATTCATTAGGTCCGTAAACATTAAAGAATTTTAAACCTGCCCAGAAGTAAGGTTGTTTTTCTTGTTTTAAAGCCCACTTATCAAAGTCGTTTTTAGAATCTCCGTAAGGGTTTAGTGGTTTTAATTTTTCTACAACTTCATGGTTGTCTTCATAACCATATTCTCCTAAACCATAAGTAGCAGCAGAAGAAGCATAAACCAGTGGAATACCATTTTCTACACAAATATTCCAAATGTCTTTGGTGTAATTTAAGTTCAGTTTGTCAAAAATTTCTTTATCAAATTCGGTAGTATCTGTTCTTGCACCAATATGAAAAATGAATTGAACAAAATGCTCGTTTTCTTTTAGCCAATCAATAAAGTTAGCTCTATCTACTTTTTGAGAATAAGTTTTGCCTTCAAAGTTTTTGTTTTTTTCTTCTTTAGAAAAGTCATCTACTAAAACAATATCCTTAAATCCTTCTTGATTCAGTTTGCTTACTAAACAACTTGCTATAAATCCTGCTGCTCCTGTTACTATAATCATATTTTTCAGTTTTAAAGTTGAAAGTTTTTAAAGTTAAAAGACATTTACTTTTAACTTTTCCACTTTATAAACTTTGTACTAACTCACAAATAATTCATTTGTGAGTTGTGGAATAATTCCTTTTTGTTGTGCTAAGATAAACATTTGTGTAATGGCATCTTTTCCTTCAACACCTAAATCAATAGAATACTTATTGACATATAATTCTACATGTTGTCTCATTACAGTTTCATCCATTTCTTGAGAGTGTTGCTGCATGTATTTTAAAGGCTCATTAGGGTTGCTAAATGCAAACTCAATACTTTTTCGGATTAAGCGATTTACTTTTTCAATTATTTCTTTTGGTAAATTTCTTTTAATAATAATTCCACCTAAAGGTATTAGAGCGCCAGTTGTTTCTTCCCAATACTCACCTAAATCTATAATTTTTTCTAGTCCTTTTTCTTGATAAGTAAAACGGTTTTCATGTATAATTAAACCTGCATCAACTTTGTCGTTTAAAACTGCGTTTTCTATATCAGAAAATAATAGTTCAGTTTTATTGGTAGCTTCAGGGTGAGCTATACTTAATAAAAAATTGGCTGTTGTATATTTTCCAGGTATTGCTATTTTACAATCTTCTAAACTTTTAACTTTAAACTTTGAACTTTTTACTAAGATTGGTCCACAACCTTTTCCTAAAGCACTTCCAGAATTAAGTAAAACATAGTTGTCAGTTAAATATCCAAAAGCGTGATAGCTAATTTTTGTAATGTCTAATTCGTTATTAAAAGCTTTTTGATTTAAATCTTCTACATCACCTAAGTAAACATCAAAATCTAATCCTTCGGTATCAATTTTATGATGCACTAAAGCATCAAAAATAAAAGTGTCGTTAGGACAAGGGGAAAAACCAAGTGTTAGTTTCAAAGTATATAAAGTTTAAAGTTTGTAAAGTTAGTAGTTTGAATAGTAATATTGGTAGACAAAACACTTTTTACTTTCACCTTTATGAACTTTTAGCTAAAGCGTATTAATAATTTGTAGGGTAGTAGCGCATAAATTTTTTACAGCTAAAGGAATGTCCCAGTTATCTTTGTTTCTTTTTTCTACTTTGTTAGAGATGCTTCTAATTTGAGCACAAGTTATACCTTCTAATAAACAAGCATAAAAGAAGGAAGCTCCTTCCATACTTTCAACTTGAGGGTTAAATAAGTTTTTAACTTTTTTTATCGATTCATCATCTCCGTGTGTGGTATTTACAGTTATTGCTTTAACTTTTTTCAGGGAATCAATGGTTGGATTTTCAATACAAATGGTATTTTCCATTTCACCATTATTGAGTATGAAATCTTCATCCATAATTAAATCCATGTCTATTAAAGATAAAAAACTTTCTCCGTCTTCAGCACCTAATTCAGAAATTTGGTCTGAAGTAATGTTTACTACATCTCCAATATTAATAGTATCTGTAAAGCTACCGGCTAAACCAACATTTAATGCAGAATCATAAAGTTTAGATGTTAATGTTTTTCCTAACCAATAGGCAGTACAGGTCATTCCAACACCAGGAATTAGTACATCTATATTATGATTTTTGTAAGTGTATCGTTTTAACTTTTGATTAATTTCTTTTTCAAAAGAAAACATTAATAATAGAGGTTCTATTTCAATATAAGTAGCTGATACAATTAAAATATTCATTTCTAATAAAAAGTTGGGTTTACATCTTTTTCAGTAAAGTTAATCCCATAATTTTCTAGTTCAACCAAAATTGGATTGTAAATTTCTTTAGTAATTGGAACATGTACCCCAGGGGTAGAGATTGTTCCATTTAGTATCATTTTTGTAGCAATAGCTACTGGTAAACCAACAGTTTTAGCCATTGCTGTATATGTTTGATCATCACCTTTTACCACCATTGAAGAATGTATTTCTTTATCTTCTCCATTTAATTTAAAACGGAAACGGTGCCACATTGCAATCATATCTTTATCCTCAGGGTCTAATTTCCATTTTTGTTCTAAAATATGTTGTAGAATTTGAGCGGGAGTAGCATTTTTTAGTCCAATTTTGGTTTCTTCAAAAATTCCTAGCCATTCAAATTTTTCGAATATATCAATATCATCTTGACGGATATTAAAATAATGTTTGAATTTTAATTCTATTGAATCATTTGGGTTATAAGGTAAGAAAGAATTAATAAACTGGCGGTTGGTCATGTTTTCTGAGTCTTCCATTACATAAGAATCGTCAGTAGCTCCAAGTTTTACAAAATAGTGCCATGCTTTACAAAACCCTGGTCTTCTTAAAGTGCCTCTATACATGGTCGGGATGTTATCTAAACCATATATTTCTCTGTATTGTAATGAATCTCTATTGGCATATCCTTCAAATTTCCCATATCCTTCAATTTCAATTATTTCTGTTCTCCTAAATAATTTATGGTAAGGAATATATTTGTATCTACCATTTTGAATGAATTTACAAACTCCTTGTCCCGCCAAAACAACATTTCTTGGGTTCCAAGTAAATTTATAATTCCAAGGATTATTATCACTTTCAGGTGCAACAAGTCCACCTGTAAATGTTTCAAAAGCTTCTAAATCACCACCTTCATTTCGAATGTGGTCGATAACTCTCATAGCTGATAAATGATCAATACCTGGGTCAACTCCAATTTCATTCATAATAATAATTCCTGCATCTTTTGCTTGTTGGTTAAGTGCTTTCATTTCTTTAGAAACATACGAAGCCGTAACCATGTGTTTTTTGTATTTAATACAATCATTGGCAACAGAAATATGCATGTGTGCAGGTAACATAGAAACAATTAAATCATGTTCATCAATTAATCTGTTTCTTTCTTCTTCGTTATTTACATCAAAAGCTATAGCTTTAGCTAAATTATGATTGTTAGCTGCTTTTGTAGCTAAATCTTTTGATTGGTCTGCAATGGTAATAAACCAATTTTCAGTTTCAGCATTAAATAATAAATATTGAATTAATGAAGATGTTGATCTTCCAGCACCTATTACAAGTATTTTTTTCATGATTTTCTTTAGAATTATTACTGTGAAATTCGTGAAATATTTAACCGTTTCTGCCTTTTTTTGTTGAATTTTACTAACAAATTAGTATTTATAATTATTCTAAAATATGAATAAATCAATCTTAATAAAAGCAGCTGTTTTTGGTGTGATTGCTGTAATTGGTGGTGCTTTTGGAGCTCATGCTTTAAAAGCTATTTTAAGTGCGGAGCATTTAGCAAGTTTTAATACTGGCGTGAGGTATCAACTAATACACGCTGTTGTGTTATTAGTGTTGTTTTTATTGAAAAGTAGATTTGATTTAAAGCAATTTAATATTGCTGCTAATCTTATCTTTTGGGGAGTTATTTTGTTCTCAGGTTCAATTTATTTGTTAACCTTAAAAAATATAATAGGAGCAGAGTGGTTAAAATTTGCTGGGCCAATAACACCAATAGGAGGGACTTTAATAATTGCTGGTTGGGTGTTTATTATTTTAGGAGGATTAAAGATAAAAAAAGATTAACCCTTAACTTCAATCATACTCATTCGACTATCGCTCAGGGTAAAATCTGTTCTATATTCGTTTCATATCTTTACTCCTATTACGCAGACATCATCTAATTGTTCTAAGTTTCCTTTCCATTTTTCAAAAGCTTCATCAATTAATTGCTTTTGTTTTTCCATTGGTTCTTTTTGTATGGAAAGTAATAGTTTTTTAAAGTTCGTAGTCTTTAATTTTTTACCTTTTTCTCCTCCAAATTGATCAGCGAAACCATCTGAAAAAATGTAAATACTATCTCCTTTTTGAAGCTCTATAGTATGTGTAGTATAAGGTTCGGGATTGTCAAATTGTCCAATAGGTTGTTTGTTGGCTTTTGTTTCGATAAGTTCGTATTCGTCATTACGGGCTTGACCCGTAATCTGGTTATTAGGAGATTCCGCAT
>CBDUPT010000052.1:0-10504 GCA_965369165.1 uncultured Flavobacteriales bacterium
CTCAGAACACCATAATTGCTAGTGGAAGTAGTCCTAGAAAACTGCCAAATATAGAAGTGGATGAAAAAATTATAATGACTATCGATGGAATCGGTCATTTAGATGAAATCCCAGAAAGTTTAGTTGTTGTTGGAGCAGGAGTAATTGGCTGTGAGTATGCTACAATTTTTGCCAACTTTGGTAAAACTAAAGTTTACTTAATTGATAGAGCAGAAAGAATTTTACCTTTTGAAGATGAAGATATATCCGATTTAATTTCTAAAAACATGGAGAAGCAAGGTGTAACAATACATCGTACAGCTAGCTTGAAACGTATGGAGATTAAAAATGGAAAGGTAGAGTATGAAATTGAAAAGAAAGACGGTACTAGCGAAATTATTCAAGTAGAAAAAGCATTACTTTCCATAGGAAGAGTTCCTAATATAGGAAGTTTGAATATTGAAAATGCTGGTGTTAAAATGAGTAAAAGAGGAGTTCATATTGGTGATGTGGATACACAAACAAATATTCCTCATATATACGCAGTAGGAGATGTTTCAGGTAGAATTCCTTTAGTGAACGTTGGAGAAAGAGAGGCAAGACATGCAGTTGTAAAAATGTTTGCTGATTTCCCAGTAAAACCGATTAATTACGAAAATGTATCTACTATTATGTTTTTAAATCCAGTTGTTGCGGCAGTTGGTGCTAATGAAAAAAGTTTAAGAGACGAAAATATCCCTTATAGAATTGCAAAAGTAGATTACTCTACTATTGCAAGAGCAATATCAATGGGTAAACCAGAAGGTTTTTTTAAATTGATTGTGAGTGATGATGATGATATGAAAGTTTTAGGTATGAGAGCAGTAGGTGCTCATGCTTCATCAGCAATTCAATCCGTTGCATTGTTAATGTATATGGATAAGGGGATCGATGAATTGGCTCACATGATACATCCTCACCCATCTATTGTAGAAGGTGTTCAAGAAGCTGCAAGGATGCTATTAGGAAAATCGATATATAAATCAGCAGTATTTAAAGATAAGTTAAAGTGTTATAGTTGTAGAGATGGAGTATGTACACCATTAACATCAATTAGTAATGAAAAAAGAATTCAGTACGAAGAAATTGCGAAAAATTACCATGAAGAAGGGTATGAAGATTAAAATAAAAGGGGCTTGCAATATTGTAAGCCCCTTTTATTTAAGTTAAATTATACCTTAATAATCTCCTTTGTTTAAGTTCTTTAAAATAGAAAAAGCTCTATCAACACTTTCATCATCTACAATAATTGTAAACTCGTGAGTTGTTGAGATAATATCTAAAATATTAATTCCTTCCCAAGCTATCTTTTTAAGGATGAAATAATAAATACCAGAAGTATCAGCATTTTCTCTAGGTAGCTTTATTGTTATAGAAGAAAGCCCTTTGGTAGCTTGTACCAATGTTTCTGTTGAAAAAATTGATTCTACGTCATTTTTTTCAGAATCACTAAGTATTATAGTCGTTTCATAAACTCCTTGAGAGAAAGCAAAAAAAGTATCTTTCTTTCCTTTCAAACCCTTTAGTAGCTCAGCTTGCTTGTCAATAATTGTTTCAGAGTTTTCAAAAGTGAAATAGGTTATTTTTGAACGAACTGTTATGTCACCTAATCGATTAATTACTTTCTTTACTTTGATTTTTAAGTTAGGGTCAAACTTAGGTGATAAGCGTTTTAGCGCCATAACAATTGCACCAATTTGAACATCTTTGTGAAGTTGATCGTCAATCTCAGGCTTTATTTGTCTAGAGAGAGATGATAAATTAATGATTCCTTCAGCTAATGCTTCTTCAAGGAAAGGAGATTTTTTTATAATTTCTTCAACAACAACATGTGTAGCTTTCATCTTTCAAAATTTAACAGTAAGAATGTAAATATAATAAAAAAATCATTTTGAGTTAAAAATATAACATCAATTTGCTTACTCTATAATAGCTGCATCTTTTGTTGTTTTTCTCCTTCTATCCAATTTTCTTTTCAATTTAGCTTTTTTATCAAATAATCGATCATAAATAAAAGATGCAGGGTTGAAAATAGTAGGCTTGCTTTTGTCGGTAACTTTATCTTGGTAAGTTTTAACCCCATATATTTCTACCTTTTCATCTTGCTTGTCTAATTCACTAAAAGCTTGCTTAAATTCTTTATAAGTTGGATATGGAAAAATTTCAACTTCTTTTAAAGATATGGAATCAGCATAAAGTTTAAATTTTATTAAATACTGACCAGGTTTCTGGTAGGGAGCAACATAGGTTAGAGTTTTAAAGCCAACATAAGACACCTTTACAGTATCGTTAGGATAGATGTTTAATGAAAAATCACCCTGAGGGTTTGTTTTTGTACCATACCCTTTATTTGTAGTTATGTGGGCACCTTCTAAAAGAATATTGTTGTTTCCGTTTACAACAGTTCCACTAAGTATGTAAAGACTATCCGTACTTGGTGTTTGTCCGTAAACAGTTAATGATGTTACGGCTAATAATAGGAATAATGTTTTTTTCATCTATATCAATAATAATTTATTGTATAAATAAACTAAAATATGTTAACTCATTCTATGACTTTAATTAGTTTTTAAGTAAAAAAAATCGTTTTTTTATTCTTACATAAATAAAAATATGGATTATATAGAGTTGGATGCAGTTGTAAAGCCTATTGAGATAGGTAGGGAGGTTTTTGTAGCTCAATTGTCTGAAGTTGGATTTGAGAGCTTTGTAGACACAGAAACGGGTGTAAAAGCTTATATTCAAGCTAATGATTTTAATGAAAATTTGTTGAAAGACTTATGGATATTAAAGAATGATGAGTTTGAAATTTCTTATTTAATTAAAAATATTGAAGATCAAAATTGGAATAAAACGTGGGAAGAAAATTTTGAACCTATAGATGTTGAAGGTGCTTGTTATATAAGAGCTCCTTTTCATGAGAAGGATGAGAAGTATGAATATGACATTGTTATAGATCCAAAAATGTCTTTTGGTACAGGGCATCACGCTACAACATACTTGATGACTAAACAAATTTTAGAATTAAATATTAAAGGGAAAAAAGTTTTAGATATGGGTTGTGGAACAGCAGTTTTAGCAATATTGGCAAAACTTAAGGGGGCATCGTATATTGAAGCTATTGATATTGAAGAATGGGCATATAATAATTCTTTAGAAAATATTCGGAACAATAATTGTGATGATATTATAGTGAGATTTGGAGGTGCAGAATTATTAGGAAACGAAAATTTTGATATTGTTTTTGCGAACATAAACAGAAATATACTTTTGGCTGATATGCATTCGTATGCTAATAATTTAATAGATAATGGGGTCTTACTTTTAAGTGGGTTTTTTAGATCTGATGTTGATATTTTACTGGATGAAGCGGCAAAAAATAGTTTATCTTTAACCTTTTCCGAATCTAAAAACGATTGGACAGTTTTACAATTTATAAAAGAATGATAAAATTTTCAAAAAGCATATTATTACTTATATTAATGATTGTGGGGTTTTCAGCCTTTTCTCAATCAAAGCTTAAACATTTCTCTTCAGATTCAACTTTGTTTTTTCAGGAGATGGAAGAGTATCTTACATATTCTAGAGCTGCAGATGGAAAAGCCGTAATGGATGATTTTAGTTGGAACTGGTTTGGTGGTTTTTCAGATAAACAAAGAGAGGTTGTATATAAAACTTCTAATGTAATGCTTAAAAAGCGTAAAAGAGGGTTTCCTGATTTTAGAAATTATCTATATGCTATTTCAAATTTTGTTAATAGTAAAAATCAAACTGAACAAACTTTTGAAGAATGGAATAATATTGTCATAAGATTAGCAAAAGGAAAGAGTAAGAAGCAGTTTACAGATTACTTAAAATCATGTAATGATTTATTTGAAGAAAATTTGATGTATAAATCTGCAGCTAATTCATGGGCTGCAAATAATCAAAATTATAAATTTGGTTTTGATAGTCTACCAACTATTGAATTTGATGCTTTAACTTTGACTTGTTACTCAAAAGGAGATAGTTCTGTAATTTATAATACAAAAGGAATTTATTACCCAACTATTTCTAAATGGGTTGGAGTTGGAGGTAAAATAACTTGGGAAAGAGCAGGGTATAGCTCAGATACCGTTTATGCAGAGATTGATGATTATCAAATAAATGTAAAATCTCCTAAGTACCTTATTAAAGATGTCACTTTTTATGATTATCGATACTTTAAGGAGCCAATGAAAGGGGTACTTGAGGAGAAAATTTTAGCTAATATAAAGCAAGATAAAGTTACTTACCCAAGATTTCAATCTTATGATGCTTTTTTAGAGATCCCAAATATTGTAGAAGGTGTTGATTATGTTGGGGGGTATGCTTTACAAGGAAGAAAAGTTGTTGGTAGGGGAACTGATGAGCAGGATGCATATGTTATATTTAAAAGGAAGAATGTCCCATTTCTAAAAATGGCATCAAAAAGTTTTTCTATTCGCCCAGAAAGAATAGTGTCTCCTATAGCCTCAGCTACATTTTATTTAAAAGAAGATTCTATTTATCATCCTGGATTATCTTTTAAATTTTTTACTGGAGATAGGTTTGTTACATTAATAAGAGATCATCAAGGGATTAAATTGACACCATACTTTAATTCATACCATCAAGTAGATATGGATTTTGAAACATTAGAATGGAAGGTTGATTCTCCTACTGTTGAGTTTAAAAACCTAACAGGAGGCACTAAAACTGATGCAACATTTGTTTCTGCAGATTATTATAGTAAAAATGCATATATGGGGATGATGACAATGCAAACGGAGCATCCTTTGTATAAGGTATATGAATTGGTTGATAAATTAGATACCAACTATATAACAAATAAGCAACTAGTTGATTTTACACTTCGATCTTATGCTCAGATTGAGCCAATGTTATTAAGTTTATCTTATCAAGGGTTTATAAATTATAATTATGATGGTAAGTACTTTATTGTAAAAGATAAACTAATCAATTGGGTTAAAGCTAGTGGAGGAAATGTAGATTATGATGTTATAGGTTTTTACTCTAAGATTAAAGGGCAAAATAATGCTTCTTTGAGCTTAATTAATTTTGATTTAAAGCTGAGAGGAGTTAACTCAGTTAATGTAAGTGATTCCCAAGAAGTAGTTATTTATCCTAGAAGAAAAGAAGTGATTCTAAAAAAGAATAGAGACTTTGATTTTAGCGGAGTAGTTCAGGCTGGTCGATTTGATGTTATGGGTAGTAATTTTTCGTTTAAGTATGATGATTTTATGATTGACATGCCTAATGTTGATTCATTAAGAATATATGCTGAAACTGGAGGTGTTGATCAATATGGTAGACCAGTTATTAGAAAAGTAAAGACAGTTCTTGAAAAAATAAATGGAAACTTATTAATTGATAAACCCAATAATAAATCGGGTGTTAAACGTGCCTATGAGTATCCTAAACTGAATAGTTTTAAGGATTCGTATGTATTTTATGATAAACAAACAATTCAAGGTGGAGTGTATGGAAAAGACGATTTCTATTTTCATGTAGAGCCTTTTCAGATAGATAGCCTGGATAATTTTGACAATGAGCAATTGAAGTTTAAAGGAACATTGCTTTCTGGAGGTATTTTTCCAGATTTTGAGGAAACACTTACTCTTCAACCAGATCATTCTCTAGGGTTTGTTAGGTCAACACCTCCTGGTGGATTTGATATGTATGGAGGGAAAGGTACTTTTCATGATACAATTAGATTGAGCCATGATGGTTTAAGAGGAAATGGTAAATTAGATTATATAACCTCAACAACATATTCAAACGATTTTATTTTCTTCCCAGATTCAATGAATGCAGTGGCTCAAAGTTATAATGTTGAAGAAAGTCCTGTTGCTGTGGAATTCCCTCCTGTAGAAGGAGAAAATGTGTTTACAAGATGGTATCCTTCAAAAGATATTATGATACATAGGGAAATCAGTAAACCGATTGCAATGTATGATATGAAATCTTATATGCATGGTCAAACAATGATTGAGCCAGATGGATTGTCTGGATCAGGAATTTTTGAATTTGAAAGAGCAGAGTTAGAAGCCCGATTAATTAAATTCAAATTTAAAGACTTCCAATCAGACACAGCAGATTTTAGACTTAAATCTGTTGATGATATAGATAATACAGATGCTCTAGATTTCTCTACAATTAATGTAAATGCTTTTGTAACCTTTGGTGAACGTTATGGTCAGTTTAGATCTAATGGAGGAGGGTCTCATATTAATTTTGAGCCTATGCAGTATATCTGTTATATGGAAGAGTTTAAATGGTATATGGATAATGATGATATTGAACTTACTGCAGGAGAAGCAAAAGAAAAAGATGCTTCTGGGGTTAAGTTAGATGGTGCACAGTTTATATCTGTCCACCCTGATCAAGATTCGTTAAGTTTCTTCTCATCTAAAGCAAAGTATGATTTAAAGAAAAAGATTATATATGCAGAAGGTATTAAGTTTATGAATATCGCTGATGCAATGGTATACCCTGATAGCGGTAGAGTTGTTGTAGAGAAAAAAGCTAAAATGAGAACATTAAACAACTCAAGGTTAGTAGCAAGTTATGTTACACAAAATCATAACATATATAACTCAAGTATTAATGTGTTTGGTAAAAAGAAGTATGCAGGTACTGGTTATATAGATTATGTTGATGAATTAGAAAAAGCACAAACCATATATCTCGAAAATATTGGAGTAGATACTACAGGACAGACATATGCTACTGCTCAGGTTAGTGAAGAAGATAAATTTACATTAAGTCCTCAATATGATTATTATGGTAAAGTAAAACTCTTTGCAAACAATGAATACCTAACCTTTAAAGGTTATTCAAGAATTATGCATGATTGTGATTTATTAAGCAAAGATTGGTTTAGTTTTGAAACTGAGGTGAATCCAACAGGAATTTTTATACCAATAGATAGTAACACAAAAGATATTGCTGGAAATAAACTAATAGCAACAGTCTTATTAAGTGCTGATTCTTTAGGTATTTATACTTCCTTTTTAAATACAAAAAAGAAGTATAGTCATACTGATGTGATTTCGGCTAATGGGTTCTTAACTTATGATAAGGAGAAGGAAGAATATAGAATTTCTAATAAAGATAAGCTTCAAGAGATGTCATTTGGAGGGAATTATTTGAGTTTAAATACCAAAAACTGTAAAGTTTATGGAGAGGGTGAAATAGAGTTAGGAGAAGATGTTGGTCAGGTTAAAATTCATACAGCAGGTGTGGTTGAACACAACCAACTAGATGATGATGTTATTTTTGATTTAGTTATGATAAATGATTTCTTTTTCTCTGATGATGCATTGAAAAAAATGGCAAAAGACTTTACTGAAGCAAGTTCTTTGGATCCAGTAAAATTAGATCGGCCAACTTTTGAAAAAGGATTAAGAGAGGTTTTAGGTAAAGAAGAAGGAGATAAGTTGATTGCTCAGGCAAACTTATATGGCGAGTTTAAAAAACTTCCTGAATCATTGAGAAAAGCAATTGTGTTTAATGAGGTTAAATTTAAGTGGAATGATGAAAGTAAATCATACAAGTCGTTTGGTAAGATTGGTATAAGTAATATTCAGAATAAACAAGTTAACAAGTATGTAGAAGGTAAGATTGAATTAATTAAGAAGAGAAGTGGCGATGTGTTTACTATTTATTTAGAAATTGATAAAAACAATTGGTATTTCTTTACATACACTAGAGGTATGATGCAAGCTATTTCTTCAAATTCTGATTTTAATACTGCAATAACAGAAACTAAGCCTGATAAAAGAAAGTCTAAAGCTGCAAAAGGGCAACAACCTTATCAATTTATGTATTCTACTGATAGGAAGAGAAGAGACTTTATTAGAAAATTTGAAGATTAATTTAGGGAATATTTCAATTTTTGCATCAAGCTATTATATTACTATCTTTGTTAATTGGCTTAGCCTATAATGATAAGAAAAAGAGTACATAAATCAATAATATTCTTAATAGCAACATTGTTTGTTTCATTAAGTGCGTTTGCTCAGTATAATTCTGAAGAAGAATTAAAAAAAGGAGCAGATGAATTGTTTGAGCAAGAAAATTATATAAAAGCACTTCCATTATTTTCTCAGTTACTAAGTACTTATCCCAAAGATGTAAATTATAACTACAAATACGGGGCATGTTTGCTTATTGGCTCTGATAAAAAAGATGATGCTCTTAAGTATCTGAAATTTTCAATTACAAAATCTACTGTAGATCCTATTGCTTATTACTTTCTAGCTAAAGGATATCATCACAACTATGAATTTTCTGCAGCTATTGTTTATTACAATAAGTTTAAAGAGAAAGGAAATTCTAAAGATATTCAAAGGTTTGACCTTGATAGAGAAGTTGCAATGTGTAAAAATGGAGAGAATTTAGTTAAAAGTATGACAGATATTGGAGTTTTGAGCAAGAAAGATATCAGAGCTACAGATTTTTTTAGAAGTTATGACTTAAAAGGTATTGGCGGTAAAATTGTAGTTAAACCAGATGAGTTTAAAACCAAATTAGATAAAAAGAAGGGTGAAAATTCGATAATTTACTTAGGTGAAAAACGTGATATGGTTGTTTTTTCTTCTTACGGTAATAATGGTAGTAATGGGAAAGACATTTTTAAAGTAGAAAAACTACCTAATGGAGATTGGAGTAAACCAAGTTTATTGCCTGGAAAAATAAACTCAAACTTTGACGAAGACTATCCTTTTTTACATCCAAATGGTAATACATTATATTTTTGTTCTAAAGGATTTAATAGCATGGGAGGCTATGATGTTTTTAAATCTATTAAAGATCCAAAAACTGGAGAGTGGGGTTTTCCTGAAAATATGGATTTCCCAATAAATACACCAGATGATGATATTCTTTACATTTCTGATATAGACAATGAGTTAGCATATTTTGCTTCATCTAGAGGGAGTAAGCAAGATGAAATGACTGTTTACCGTGTTACTGTAGATGCTCCACCTGTTGAAAATTCAATAGTAAAAGGATTTTTCTTAGCTGAGGCTAATACAAGTATGAGAGATGCGACTATTACTATTAAAGATGTTGAGAAAGATAGAAGGTATGGGGTTTATAAAACACATAGTGAAACTGGAGAATACCTGTTAGTTTTTCCAAGTAATGGAGGTAAGTTTAAAATATTAGTAGAAACTAAAAACGATGCTCCAATCCATTCAGCAACAATTGAGCTACCAGTATTGGATGGTTTTAGAGCTTTAAAACAAGAGTTAAGGTTAGTTGGAGTTGGTGATGATGAGAAATTGGTGGTTAAAAATTTATTTGATGAAAGTGATGCATTTGATGTTCATGATCCATTATTTGTAGAACATGTATTGAAAAAGCGTGCTAACCTTGAGGTTAATACTACTGAGGAAGAGCTTTATGCATCTAAAACAAATACTGAAAACAATAAAAATGAAAATAACTCAAATACATCAACATATAGTAAATTGACTGATGACCAGATAGTTAATAATACTGAGAATACTACATCAAAAATTATAGAGCAAACAGAAAAATCTAAGGAGCAAGCTAAGGCTGCATATACAATAGCAAACGAAAAGAGTATCGAAGCTAAATTATTATATACTGAATCTGAAAAATTAATGGAAGAAGCTAACTCTTCTGTATCTGAATCAGAAAAGCAAAATAAAATTGCTTTAGCTGAGCGTAAAAAAATGCAGGCAGCTCAATTAGTTAATGAGACTGTTGCAGCTTTAAACGTTGCAAAAACTATTAATAGTGAAGTAACAGAAAGGTCTAGTGATATTGTTACTGTAAATAATTTACAAGAAGCAATTAATAAAAATATTGATGAAAATAATAGAGTAGAAGCGGAGAGTAATTATGAGAAATTAGAAGAGATAGCTGCAGCAACTTATCATAATGAATCGGCAATAGAGATTGAAAAGGAATTAAATAAAAAGAAGTTAGCTGACGAAAAAGCAAAGTATAATAAGATTAGAGATAAGGTTACCGAATTAACTAATAGAGATTATGAGTTATCAGAGACGATAAATAAGCTTGAAGCGAAGAAGAGTTCAACAAGAAAGAAAAGTGAAAAAGCGGACTTGCAGTCGAGAATTGATGCTTTAGCTATCGATTTAGAGGATAATGTTTTTGAATTAGAAAATGCAAAGAAAAAAGAGGTTTCAGCTAAATTAGTTTATGATAAAGCAAAAAGTAAAGGGAAAATCACAAGTACAATTATTGCTGATGTAACAAATACTTCGGTAACATCTACTACTGTTGATGATAATGCTAAGTTGCAATTAGAAAATGATGTTGCTTATTTCGAAAAAGAAGGTTTAGTTGGGTTGTACCCAACTGAAGAGTCTAGTTTAGTTGCTGATAATAATTCAACTGGCCGATCTCCAAAAATTTACAATTTAACAAAGTATAAAGATGAATATACTATCGTAAATGAAGCTGGTGAGCT
>CBDUPT010000053.1:0-10476 GCA_965369165.1 uncultured Flavobacteriales bacterium
AGTTTAACCTCAATAGGAAGTTGTGCGTTTTATAATAACAACTTAACGAGTGTAACATTCCCCGATAGTTTAACCTCAATAGGAAGTTATGCGTTTAGGAGTAACGAATTAACTAGTGTAACATTCCCCGATAGTTTAACCTCAATAGGAAGTTGTGCGTTTTATAATAACAACTTAACGAGTGTAAATTATTTAGGAAAATTTTTAACTACTAAACTTATTGATAATTATGTAATGATTATAGATAGTGAAAAAACAAAAAAAGATTTCACTATTTATAAGTGCAGATATTTAGGAGGTGATTTTAATAGTTGTTATGCAGCTAAAAAAGGGAATTATTACGCTCATGGAGAAACAATAAAACAAGCTATTGAAGATGTTAATTTTAAATTTTTACAAGAGAATTTTAATTTAGATAATTTAGTTTCTGAAATAAAAGCAAAACAAACGGTATCTATTAACGAATATAGATTATTGACTGGAGCTTGTAGTTCAGGTGTTAAAAACTTCATGAGCAATAAAAACATAACTAAAGATGAATTACCATTAAATGAGGTTTTAAAAATTACTAGAAACGAGTATGGAGGTAGTAAAATTAACGAACTGTTTAATAATTAACATATGTACCTAATATTCGATACCGAAACAACTGGAGTTCCTAAAGATTATAATGCAAGTCCATTTGATTTGGATAACTGGCCTAGAATAACACAAATAGCAATTTTAGTATTAGACGAGAATTTTAATGTATCACATACTTACAGTGAATTAATAAAACCTGATGGTTGGGTAGTTCCTAAAGAAAAATTTTTTATTGACAATAACATGAGTACTGAAAGGTGCGAAAAATACGGTTATCCGGTTAGTAAAGCAATTAGAAGTTTTATTGAATTAGTATCTGTTTGTGATTATGTTATTGCTCATAATATGAAATTTGATTTAAATGTTTTAGCATCCGAAATGATACGAGCTAAAATATCAACTACTCATAAAACCACTAAAATATGTACTATGTTAAGTACTATTGATTTTGTAGGTATTAAAAACCAATACGGCAATAAATGGCCATCATTAGATGAATTGCATAGGAAGTTATTTAATTGTGGTTTTGATGGTGCTCATGATGCTCTAACAGATGTTAAAGCTACTGCTAAATGTTTTCAAAAATTAAAACAAGAGAATTTAATTAATAATTGGATAAGTAAATAACAATGAACGAAACTAACTTAACAAAACGCATTTTATTGCACGTTTCAAAATATACAACATCTCGATTATTCAGGAATAACACAGGTACTGGTTGGGTTGGTAAAGCTAGAAGAACAAAAGATGGTGGTATATATATTGACGAACCCAGACCATTAAAGGCTGGTTTATGTACAGGGTCATCTGATTTAATTGGATGGACTAAAAAAGAAATTACACCCGATATGGTTGGCAAAAATATTGCTATATTTACGGCTCTTGAAGTTAAAACGAAATACGGTAAAGCTAGTAAAGAACAAATTAACTTTATTAATCAAGTACGTGAAGCTGGAGGAATTGCAGGAATAGCAAGAAATGAAGCTGATTCATATAATGTAATTACGGGTATTAAGTTTTAAAAAATACCTTAACACAACAATAATAACACCTAATTCATACCTACAATGGATATAGATTCAAACGAAATAAAACAAAATTCAAATATAGTTGAGGTTATATCTAAACATTTAACACTAACTAAACACGGTTCGGAATATTACGGTATTTGCCCCTTTCATGATGATAAAAAATCTTCTTTACAAGTAAACGAAAGTAAACAAGTATTTAAATGTTTTGCATGCGGAGTTGGTGGTGATTCAATAGAATTTCTTATTAAAATGGGGCGTACTTATGTTGAAGCTTGCAACGAAATTAAAGGGGTTTCAACACTTACAGAAACTAATCCAATTCAAAACAAAGCAAAAAACCCTATCAAAAAACAAGAATGGGAGTTTATATCCGTTCCGCCTCAATCAAAACCCGATTTAACACATTATAAATTCGGTAAACCAGTTGCCGATTGGGTATATCACGATAAAAACGGTATTAAGATTTGTTACATAGCACGTTTTAATTTGCCTAATGGAGAAAAACAAGTTATACCTATGGTATATGCTAGAAAAAACAATTTCGAACAATGGAGGTGGCAAGGAATACCGAACAAACGACCTTTGTATAACTTACATCTAATCGTTAAAAACCCAAAGGCTACTATATTGCTAGTTGAGGGTGAAAAAACAGCTGATGCAGCTCAAAAAATGCTAAACACCGAAAAAACAGTTGTTACTTGCTGGATTGGTGGTGCTAATGGAATTAAACAAACTGACTTTACAAGTATTAACGGTAGGAAAATAATATTTTGGGCGGATAATGATGCACCTGGATTCTTAGCAATGAATAATATTAGTGATTTAATTAATTCAGATATTAAAAGATTTGTTAAAATACCTAATTCATATACGCCTAAATGGGACGCAGCAGATAAGCAATGGAAACCTAATGAAATTAACAAATTCATAAAGGATAATTTAACAAGTGATAAATACCCAGTATTGTTAGATGTTCCGAAACCAATGGAATCGATAAAAAACCCACCATTACCACCAGCACCAAAAAAAACAGTTTTAAAATTATCACAAAACGAACATTTTAAAATATTAGGTTACGATAAAGACGAAAACTCTAAATTAGTTTATTTCTTCTTTTCATTTGAAGCGAAAACAGTTGTTAAATTATCGCCTACTTCAATGAATAAATCGAATTTAATGATGTTAGCTCCTTTAAATTTTTGGGAGGACCAATATGGAGGTGCTAAAGGTGGAGTTAATACAGATATGGCTCAGCAGTTTTTAATCGGTCAATCTCATAAAATGGGACAATTTAAAGATAAACTAATTCGAGGTCGTGGTATATGGTTAGATAATGATAGTTTTATTGTGCATACTGGTACTAAGCTAATTGCCGATAACACTAAATACGATTTAAGCGAATACCAATCTAAGTATGTTTATGAAATTGGCGAAAGTCTTAGCTATGGAATTGGTACAGGTTTAAGTACTACTGAATCGGCTAAACTAATTGACAAAATGAAATGGTTATTATGGGAGCGTAACATTAATGCTTACCTGCTTGCTGGGTGGTGTGTAATAGCTCCGTTTTGTGGTGCATTAAATTGGCGACCTCATATATGGTTAACCGGACCATCTGGAAGTGGTAAGTCTTGGGTAATGTCAATTTTATTGCGTAAAGTACTTGGAGATATTCCCGTAGTTGTTCAAGGTAAAACTACTGAGGCTGGTGTACGTGGTTTATTACAGTCTGATGCACGCCCATTGTTATTTGATGAATCTGATGTTGATGATGAAAACGATAAAATAAGAATACAAAGTATTTTAGCATTGGCAAGGTCTTCATCTGGTAATAATACTGGAGTTGTTGGTAAAGGAACTCAAACAGGTGGTTCGAGATCATACGAAATGCGATCATGTTTTGCATTCTCTAGTATTGGAGTAGCTTTAAATCAAAGAGCCGATCATACTCGATTTACTGTTTTATCATTAAAAGCATTTGAAAATCACAGAACAAAAGAACAATTTGCAGAATATGAACTTGCATTGAATGGATTAGTAAATGAGGATTATTCAAAAAATTTACAAGCTAGGACACTATCAATATTTGATGTAGTTTTAGAAAACTCTAAAACATTTGCTGATGCAGCAAGTCATTTAATAGGAAATAGACGTGTAGGCGATCAAATAGGTGCAATGTTAGCAGGTGCATTTTCTTTGACTTCAAAACACAAAATAACTTATGAAAAGGCTATCGACTGGTTAAAAGACAAAGATTTAACAGAGGAGAAATCACTATCACAAACTAAAGACGAATTACAATTATTTTCTTTAATATTAGGGCATTCAATATCTGTTGAGGGTGAATTTAGAAATATGACACGTACAATAGGCGAATTAGTACTAATTGAAAGTAATTATATATTAGAAGCTCATATAACTCCAGATACGGCAAAAAATAGGCTTAGGCGTGAGGGTATAATGATTTGGGATGATAAAATAGTTTTTTCTAATACTTCACCAGCAATAAAACGTATAATTAGGGGTACTTCATGGGGTTCTAATCATGCAAATGTATTATTACGTATAGATAAAGCTGAAAAAATACCTCCGAAAACATTTTATCCTGGTTTAAATTCTAGGGGGGTTGGAGTTCCTTTAGAAATGATAACCGAAGATTATACAGTTTCAAAAACTGAAACCGAAACAGAAACCGAAATAGAAGATATATTTAATACTGAATCACAAAGCGAATTATATTAACAATAAATAAATAAAATGGAACAAGAAGAAAAAAAAGAGTATTTGTACAATGATAATTTGACAGATAACGAAAACTTAGTAAATAAGTTTTTAGAAGTTTTAAAAGATAATGATATTGACATTAAAATTTGCAAATATCAAGACGATGTTCTTATCGTAGATACAAAAAAAGATATAATAACAAGGGTTTATCCTTCACATTCTTTTTTAAATAAATACAAAACAATAAATAAATAAAAAAAACATGAAAGATTACAAAGAGTTTTTAAAAACAAAAGAAAAAACATTCATATCGAGTGGTTTTGAATTAGATGAAAGTGAATTAAATAAAAATTTATTTGATTTTCAAAAACACATAGTTAAAATAGCATTATCAAAAGGTCGGTTTGCTATATTTGCTGATTGTGGATTAGGAAAAACACTAATGCAGTTAAGTTGGGCTGATGCAGTTTCAAAACAAACAAACAAACCAGTGTTATTATTAGCTCCTTTAGCGGTTGTAAAACAAACAGTAAGAGAGGGCATTAAATTTGGAATAGATATTCACGCAGTAGAATTAGATAGTAACTCAAATGAAATAACAAATTTTGAACAATTAAAGAATTTAGATATTTCTAAATATTCAGGAGTTGTTTTAGATGAGAGTTCAATTTTAAAAGGTAAAGATGGTAAATTGTCAAGTTATATTATAGATATTTTTAAAAACACTCCTTATAAATTAGCTTGTACTGCTACACCATCACCAAACGACCATATGGAATTAGGGCAACATGTTGAGTTTTTAGGTTTTGACACTTATGATAACATGAAGTCAATGTTTTTTGTTCAGGACCAAAAGATTAAAAGCAATGATAAATGGAGGTTAAGGAAACATGCAACTGATGATTTTTGGAATTACGTATGTATGTGGTCGTTAAGTTTGGATAATCCTAAAACTTTAGGGTTTAATAGTGATGGTTATGATTTGCCTGAAATTGAATATATAGAGCATATTATACCAGTAGAAAACAATACAGATACTTTGTTTGGAGGTGTAGCGGTAAGTGCTACTGAATTACATAGAGATTTAAAAAGGTCTTTTGATAAAAGAATTGAAAAAACAGTAGATTTAGTAAATTCAAATAATGAGCAATGGATTGTTTGGACACTAAAAAATGATGAAGCAAACGAACTAAGTAAAGTTTTAAATGATTGTATTAATGTTCAAGGTTCTGACAAACCAGAAGTAAAAGCTAAAAACTTAAATGGTTTTGCTGATGAGGAATTTAAAACATTAATAACAAAAACAAGTATAGCTAGTTTTGGAATGAACTATCAACAATGTAATAACATGGTTTTTACTTCTTATGATTTCAAGTTTGAAGCTTTTTATCAAGCAGTAAGGAGGTGTTATAGGTTCGGACAAAAAAACAAAGTTAAAGTTCACATATTAGTTCCTGAAAGTCAAATAAACGTTAGGAGTTCAATTCTTGAAAAGGAAAAGAAACATAAAGAAAAACAAAGAGAGATGGCTAAATATTCGTCAAATACAAATTACAAAATAAAAAAAGAAAATATGATTGAAACAAGTGAAGATGTTAAAACTAATGAGTATTGGCTCATGAATGGTGATTGTGTTGAAAAAACAAAACTACTAGAGGATGAAAGTGTTGATTACTCTTTTTTTAGTCCTCCATTTAAGGATTTATACACTTACTCTGATGACCCTAGAGATTTAAGTAATGTTAAAAATAGTAATGAATTTTATAATCACTTCAACTTCTTAGTTCCTGAGTTATTCAGAGTTTTGAAAAGTGGGCGTTTACTGTCAATGCATATAATGCAAGGAACTACTTCAATAGGAAAAGATGGTTTTTTATCTATAATAGACTTTAGAGGTGAGTTAATTAGGTTATTCCAAGAGCATGGATTTATATTTCATGCTGAGAAAATGATAAGAAAAAACCCCCAGTTAGCTGCAGTGAGGACTAAGAATATACAGTTAATGCATGGACAAACTAAAAGGGATAGTTCAATTAATAGACCTGGATTAGCTGATTACGTTATAACATTTAGAAAACCAGGCGTTAATGAACATAAAATTAAAAACGATATAGATTTTGATTTGTGGTGTAAATTAGCAGAGCCAGTATGGATGGATATAAATGAAAGTGATGTTATATCTAATTTTAGAAAAGCTAAAGGAAGCAAAGATGAAAAACACATGACACCTACTCAAATGAGCGTAATAAGAAATTGTTATTTATTATGGAGTAATGTGGGTGATGTTTGTTTTAGTCCTTTTGGCGGAGTTGGATCTGAGGGTTGCCAGGCAATAGTAATGGATAGGAAAAGTATTAATATTGAATTAAAAAAATCATACTTTGATTTAAATGTTCATAATCACAAATCATTTTCTTTAAAGAAAAACAGTGTATTAACTTTATTCTAATGAACCTCCTTTTAACAGGTTTTTTACAAGTGTATTTTGTAGTAATAAATACATATTTTATATCAAATGATTATTACATTGGAGTATTTATATGCTCCTTTGTAATATCATTTATATGGAGTTTGAACGTTAAAAAAGTAGCGTTCGGTAAATTAAAAGACAGATTACTATATTCTTTAGGTGCTAGTTTTGGCGGTTTATTAGGTTATTTTACCAGTACATTAATTATTTTGATGTAAAAATGTAAAAATAATTTAAAAGTTTATTTGTTTTTAAATAAAAAGTATTATATTTGAGAAACGAAAACGAGAAAGGAAATGACAACAACAGAACAAATATCAGCACTACACAAAAGAATAGCTTTGCTTGAATTAGGTTTAAAAAGTTTAGAGCATAGAGATATACCTTTGGATAAAAAAATAACTTATACTAAATCGTATTTAAATAAAAAATATCTTAATTACGAAAAAATACAAAATTTAATTGAGCTAGAAAAAGCGGATATTTCAGTAGCTAAGAGAGATATTAATTTAGAGAAATTAAAATGTAAGGTAGATTATCAAGTAGCATATACTGTAACGGCATGAAAAAAGGCGATATAATAAGATGTATTAACGGCTCAATGAATCCTAATTTTGATTATAAAGAATTTAATCAATTTCCTATCGAGGGTCATAAATACAAAGTGAGAAGACTTGAAAACCTAAACGGTATTAAACGTGTTTTACTTGTAGGTGCTAAAAACAAAACTACCTATTGTAAAACTCTATTATGCGACATTGAAGCTGCATATAGTCCTGATAGGTTCATATTAGAAAGTAATTACCATGAATACGCTAAAAAACGTATTAATAATGGGTTTTTTGTGGATTATAATTAATAAATAAATAAAAACAAATAACAATGTCAAAAACAGAAACGGAAGAAACAAAAGAGTTCTTTGAGGGAACTGAATTAGCAATTAAAGAAGCTCAAAACGAATTAGTAGTTAGTTCTATTGGAACTATGGAACAACTTGAAGCATTAGAAAACACTTACAAAGATGTAACCGTTAAGGATGTTAAAGATTTAGCAGGTTACAACTTTATAGTTGATGGTTATAAGGACGTTAAAAAAATACGTGTTCAAGTTGAGAAAAGACGTAAAGAAATAACTAAACCAGCTTTAGATTTTCAAAGAGAAGTTAAATCTGTTGCTGATTCAATTAGTGAACGTGTAGTTGTAATAGAAAATCATTTATTAGAACAAAAGAAAGCTTTTGAAGATGCTGAGAAGGCCGAGAAAAAACGTGTTTTTCAAGAACGTACAGCTACTTTGATTAAATACGGATGGGAATTAGTAAGTGGTAATTATGTTTGTGGTGCTGTTCATTTATCACCCGAAAACATTGCCGAAATGGATAAAGATTCTTTAAAATTCAATGTTGAATTAGGTAAAAAGGAACTTGCACGTAAAGAAGCTGAACAAAAACGTATCCAAGAGGAAAAACAAGCATTAATTAACGAACGTAATGCATTAGCTTTAGAACGTGAAGAAATGCAAGCTATGAAAGCTGAAAACGAACGTATTAAAAAAGAACTTGAAGCTCAAAAAGAAGCTCTTGATAAAGCTTATGAAGAAAAAATAGATACCGAAGTTAGTGATAAAACAGATACTGATGTTAGCGACAAAACAAAAGACAAGGTTAAAGAAGAGGAAACAAAAAAAGAAGATAAATCTAAAACCGAAGTTAAAGAAGAAGATGTTAAAGTTCCTGAGCCTATTAAAATTTCACATGAATACGCTAATGGTTTTGAGCAGTTCAGAACTGATATTTTAAAATTCTTAAACAATCCTAACAATAAACCAACTAGAAAAACTCTTATAGAGTGGATTAGAAGTAATAAATTTTAATAATCATGACAATTAAAACTAGAACTACTTATAAAATAACGTACACAATAGATAACGAAACTGACTACATTGAAATTGATGCACCTAATGTACTTAGTGCAATAGCTAAATTTGATGTATTTGGTGCTGTTATTGTTGGAGTTATTGATATTAATTTTGATTATTAATTAATAAGTATTAAATTCACGTAAGTAATTAACATTGTAGGTGGTGTTTATTTATTTATTGTTGAGTACCTCCATGTAAAAGTGGAGGTTTTTTTATATATAAAACTTAAAAAAATAAAAATATGTTTGGAAGAAAAAACAGAAAATTAAAAACCGTTATAGAGTATAACGAAATTACTATTAAGAATCAAAAGGCTGAAATTACAAGTTTAATTAAAAGGATAGCCCTAAAAGATTCTAAAATAAAAGACTTAGTAAACAGTAACCAATCAAAAGATAGGTTTATTGATGAGCAGAAAAACATTATTGATAATCAATTTGATGTTTTTGAAAATGTAAGTTCTATAAATAAAAAACTACAATTAGATATTAAAAATCTAAAGACTAATTCTAATAACCAAGCTCAATTGGTTTATTCGGTTAAATCTAATATGGTAGACTTCGGCAATTTCTTATTCAGTAGAGTAAATAAAAAAACATCTCCAGTTAAATTTGTTGTTACTGATGCTGATTTATGTAATTTTTTGGATAAGAAGTAAACTTAATAATAATAAAATAAAAACACTGTTAAATTTATAACAGTGTTTTTTTATGCTCAATACTTTGGTAAGTAAATTAATTATATTACATTCGTTCTAGGTGTTTGGAAAGCCATTTCTAAATTCTTTTTTTTCTTTCTTAGCAAAAAACCCACTTAGTTATTAATTAAGTGGGTTTTTGTTTTATGTGGTGGTATATAAATACTACTCTATTACTATTTTATCTTCTAATTTCTCTAACTTCCTAGCATAAGCCTCAGATATTAATTTATACCTTTCTAAACTAATACTATCATTTACCGAAATATCATCATGTATATATGCTTTGCCGTTTATGTTCTTAAACTTAATGTTAAAATTATGATCCTTATTTATGAAGTGTACAGCATTTTTAATTGTATTTACATTGCCCGGAACTATACATCCTGCATAAATATCGCCATTATCAATAAGTTTAAACAACTTAGTATATACTGTTTTCGGTCCAGATACACGAACTATTAATGTTTCGTTACTAGATATTACAACAAACTTAAAATAACGCTTTAAATTGAGTGATTTAGCAAGTTCCTTACTAGATGCTAAATCTAAACTTACATTTATTGACTGGCCTACCTTTAATTTTTCTAATTCCATTTATAAACCTCTTAAAACTTTAACTACTAAATCACTTTCAATATTGCCAGGTGCATCATTATCTGAGTTTTCTAACACATTTAAAGCGTATTCACTTTGTTTTTCGTAATAGCTTATTTCACTTTCAATTTTATTTCTTAATTGTGTGTTACTCCTTTCGGATAGTTCTAATAAGTTTTTTACCTGCTTATACGATTGTGATATTGCAAATATTATTATTACTAAAATTAGTATTGCTACTATTCCTATTGTATTCATTTAGTTTTGTTTTTAGTGTTTGAAATATTCTCCCTCCAACCCTAATTGGTTAGTATTTATTTTGTTTAATTCTAATTCGTTAATCTTTTTATTGATTAGTATCATAGGATGTCTTATATTATCGTTATAATCATCTTTATACCTTTCTAATCTGTGTTTTTCCTTTTCTGTTAAACTATCTTTTCTCTTTAATGCAT
>CBDUPT010000054.1:0-10435 GCA_965369165.1 uncultured Flavobacteriales bacterium
ATAGAACTTAATTAATTTGAGTTTTTAGTTCACTAAGCTAAAAGACTATCATAGAATCTAGCCATTAGATGGTAAACAATAAATTGATACACTACAGAATTTTGCAAGCCATTTGTGGTTTTTTAATCATGATATCACAAAGTCATAAAGCCTTTTTTTTTAGAGAATTTATAATAGTAATAAAGTTTAAAATAATGCACTTTATTTTTATTCAAAAGATAGTGATATTAATTCATAAGTAATTACTGAATAAGCTTAAGTATAAGTACTTTTCGTAATAAGTAAAACTACCTAATACATTAAAAATCAAAACATTATGATTGTGTATTGTGGAAATTATTATTACTTTTAGATGTCAATTATTAGTAATAACAATCATCTTTTTATAAAAAAAAATGACTTGTAAGTAGTTAGAATAAATTATGGAACAACTAGCAAATAAAAGCATTAATTTTCGCCCCAATTTTTCCGAAAAGGAGATTACTAACCTCAAACATTATTTTGAGTTCAACAAAAAATATTATTGGCAAATTAATGAAGTTATCACTTCAGATTTGAAAACTCATCCATTATGGGGTTCTATCATTAAGATGCAAACACCCGAACAACAAAGGCAACAAAATGAACATTCGTTAGAATTACAAAGAGATGCTATTTATGAAGGGAAATGGGATGAATACACACAAGATTTAATTACTCAAGGGATTACTTATGCCCGCATGAATGTGAAATATTCTGATTGGTATGAGATTATAAAGATCTATAAAGATTACTTGCTACCCTATATTAAAAAAGATTTTGCCAATGATATAAATAAGGCAATAGATGTAATTAGTGGTCTCGGTGTCTTAATTGATTATGCGATGTACGGAATCGCAGAAGCTTATTTTCAGGAAAAAAACACCATTATACAAAGGATGAATGAAGATTTAGAAAAAAAGGTGGATGAAAGAACTGAGGAACTAAATAAATCAACTAATAAACTAACCCAATACAAACATTTCTTTAATCATAATAACGATTTATGTGGAATAGCTAATACGGATGGGTATTTTGAAATTTTAAATCCCACATTTAAAAAAGTATTGGGATATACTAATAATGAATTATGTGCAAAACCATTTTTTGATTTCATTCATCCAGATGATATACCAGCTACTCTTTTAGAAGTAGAGAAGCTGAAATCAGGGGCAACTACGTTGCAGTTTGTGAATCGATATAGAAAAAAAAATGATGAATATGTTTGGCTCGAATGGATATCAACACCAAATAAAGAAACTGGAAAACTTTATGCGATAGCTCGTGATATCACCAAGCAGAAAAAAAATGAAGAAAAATTGTTAGAAATTAATCAAGAATTAGAAAGCTTTAGTTATACCGTTTCACATGATTTGCGTGCTCCATTAAGGGCAATTGATGGGTTTGCTCAAATTTTAGAAAAAAAATATAGTGCAAATATAGATGCTGAAGGGAAGAGATATTTAGGTATCATCAACACAAGCATTAATAAAATGGGTAATCTAATAGACGATCTATTGGCATTTTCACGTATGGGCAGAATGAGTATAAATTCAACTAGATTTAGTATGAAAGCCTTATTTCAAGAAGTTTTTCACGAAGCAAAGCAAGCAGAAAATAACAGAAATATTGAGCTAATAATCAATGATTTACCAGATATTAAAGGAGACCGAGAAATGCTAAAACATGTAATAAGTAATTTGTTGGGTAATGCAATAAAATTTACTGGAGAGAGAGAACATGCAAAAGTTGAAATAGGAACTGAAAATAGTAATGGGGAATTATATTATTATGTAAAAGACAATGGAGCTGGCTTTGATATGCGTTATGTAGATAACTTATTTGGTATTTTTCAACGATTACATTCTGATGAAGAATTTCCAGGGACAGGGGTTGGTTTAGCAATTGTACAACGAATAATTCATAAACATGGTGGTAAAGTTTGGGCCAATTCTGAAATAGGAAAAGGAGCCACATTTTACTTTACACTTAATTAAAAACAAACTTAAAATATAACCTTATGAAAGATGCAAATTTTGTAGAAATACTATTAGTTGAAGATAGTCCAAATGATGCTGAATTAGCATTAATTGCACTAAAAGACGAAAATTTAGCAAACAATGTTGTTTGGCTTAAAAACGGAGCTGAAGCGCTTGATTTTATTTTTGCTGAAGGAGCCTATAGTCACCGTGATATTCAAAATCAACCCAAAGTAATTTTATTAGACCTTAAAATGCCTAAAGTAGGAGGTATAGAAGTGTTAAAGAAGATAAGAGCTGATGAAAGAACGAAAAGTATTCCTGTTGCTGTGATGACATCATCTAAAGAAGAAAGAGATATTATAGATAGCTATAAACTTGGTGTAAATAGTTATATCGTAAAACCTGTAGATTTCGATAAATTCACTTCAAGTATTAAAGAAATTGGGTTTTATTGGTTACTCATTAATCAGCCACCTATAAGTTCTGTAGAATAGTAATATGAAATTAAAATTAGAAATATTAGTATTAGAAGATCAAGAAAGCGATTTGGAACTAATAAAATATTATGTTTCAACAATGGATTGTTCTTGCAAGGTTTATCATGCAAATTCAGAAAAATCATTTATTGAAGCTTTTGACGAAGTTACCCCAGATATTATTTTATCTGATTACAAATTAAATGGATATAATGGGCTAAGTGCGTTGGAATATAGTAAATCTAAATTCTCTGAAATTCCATTTGTGATGCTAACAGGTACATTAGGAGAGGAATTAGCAGTTCAAATTATCAAAAAAGGAGCTAGTGATTTTATTTTAAAAAACAAAGTTCATACACTACCTCAAGTTATTATACGAGCTCTTAGGGAAGCTGAAGAAAAAAAAGCCAAAATAAAAGCAGAGCAAGAATTAAAAAATACTTTGGAAAACCTTGAAATTTTAGTAGAGGAAAGAACATTAGCATTAGTGAAGAGCCAACAGCACCTTAAAAAAGCATTAAAAAATGAAAAAAAACTTGGAAAACTATTAATAGAAAAACAGAAAGACTTAAAAAATAGTATTACTTACGCAGAAAAAATGCAACAAAAGATATTTCCAACATTATCTAAATTAAATGAACATTTTGACAATTTTTGTTTACACCTTCCAAAAGATGTTCTTTCAGGTGATTTTTATTGGTCTAAAAGCAGGCAAGATTATAATTTAATTGCGGCAATCGATTGTGCTGGTCACGGAGTGCCAGCTGCTATGACAACAATGATTGCTTACTCGTTTTTAAATAGAGCGGTGGAAGGTTATAATATCACACAACCAGGAGCGGTTCTTACAAGTCTGCATCAACAATTTAATAATTACATTGACTCTGATAAGATGACGGAATATAATGAGGGAATGGATATGGGTATGATTCAAATAGATAAAAAGAATAAAGAGATGATTTATGCAGGAGCAAGAAGACCACTCTATATTATAAGATCAAAAAATAAAAAAAATATACAGAGTGCCAGAGTTCTAAATGAAAAAAATGGATTTGTACTTTTTGAAATCAAAGGTGATCGTTATTCGATAGATGCTCAAACTCCAAAAGAATATACGAATCATACCATAAATTTAGAATCAGGAGATGTACTATATATATTCTCGGATGGAATTACTGACCAATTTGGAGGAGTCAATAATAAAAAATTTGGACGAAATCGATTGCGAAATCTATTACTTGAAATACAAAACAAAAATATGATTGAACAGAAAAAAACATTAAGTAAAACTATACACGAGTGGAGGAATGGGAATAACCAACCAGAAATACAAGAACAAACAGATGATATCTTAATAATAGGATTGTCCATCTAAATAAAAGCTTGATTTCGTTACAGGGTTTTAACTGTTTTCTATCGGTATTTGTGTTTTTTCTATTATCTACTAAAAGTAGAAACTCGTGTTTAAGTGTGGCCTAGCGGTATTAGCGGTTAGAATGGGATTCCCCCTAATTGGGCAAGACACAAAACGATAAACCCCGCAGAAACAGTGAAAACTTTCTTCGGGGCTTTCTTTTTGGTCACGATTTCGTTACCGATTTTTTTGTAAATGATACAAATGAGAGATTTATGACTTAATAATAAAAGTCTAAATTATTTTTTAAGAAATAAAGTGAAGCCTGTTATCTAACAGGCTTAATGCCTATTTTCTTTTTTGGGATAGCACCAATAGGTATCGAGTGAAATTGCATGAATTTACCACGTTGATTTGTGATGTAAAAAACAGCATTGTTGTTGCTTTTTGTACCTGTTTTAACAATCTGAATATCTAAACAAGTTTTTTTGTCTTTTTCTTTCATTTCATGTAAGCTACTAGCCCAAACAGCATCTTTAGAAGTGCTAACTTTTATTCCAGGAATTGTCATAGATACTAATTTAATATAAGCATCACCATCAAAATCAAAATTATGTTGCTTAACCGATACAGTAAATTGGTCAACATAGGGATATAAATGAGCTACTTGTTTTCCGCTATTTAATCTAAAAGAATACTCGTACATAAAGGCATTACCGCCCTCAATTTCCTTATTCTCTTTTCCGCTCACAGACATAAAGAGCTTGTATAAATTGCCATCATCTCCACTAACTCCATCTATAACCATTTTGAAAATATTGCCTCCTAATTCGGGCATCAATTCACCTTCCATAGGATTTATTGGTCCAAACGTAAACCATTTTCCATCATAAGTAGTTTCAGCTCCAAATGTTTTAGAATGAATTAAATTACCTTGTTTATAATTTCCTACCGGATCTTTGTTTTCTTCATCTTTGCTTGAAAAACACCCCGAACCATAAAGAGAGAATTTAGTTTTAGAATTAAATCCTCCTTTAGCTTCATCAATTTTACCACCAATATTGGGGTCAAAAATTCTAATATAAAAAGGTTTTTTTTGATTTACTGGGATAGAAAAGAATATAATCTGGTTGTTGTCATCATCCCCCCATTTTTTGTCTCCATCTTTTCCAAAAGTAACTAAGTAGGGTATGTTTTCATTTTTAGCAGGAATAGATTGAGCTATGGTTTCAATATGAAGTATTAAAAGAGATAAAATAAGAAAAAGGTAGAGTCGCATAACTTAATAATCCAAATATTAAGCCAAATATACAAAACTAATATTTGGTCTTTTTAGATGATGATTTTTAATCAATAGTGAAACTAACTCTTCTATTCTTTTGTCGGCCTTCTGGATTGTCTGAACCATCTAAATTATAATTAGGTGCAAGTGGGTTGCTTTCTCCATGTCCTTTAGCATCTATTCTTGATTTAACAATCCCTTTTTTAATTAAATATTTATAAACAGATAATGCTCTGTTTGTAGACAGCTTAATGTTGTAATTACTACTCATCTTGTCATGAGCTTCTTTCGTATAGGTTAAGCCTCTAGCCTTAAATATCTTTTTAGCTTTTTCAACATTTCTAGCAGCATCAGTGTATGCGTTTATTGTTATAGATATGTCCTTATTTTTGTTTAAATAGGCTACTAATTTATTCAATTCCAGTTTTGATTCTTCACTTAATTGATGAGCATTAAATTTGAAAAATATGTTATTTAAGATTATCTCTGTTTTACCTTCAGCATCTTGATTTACACTTCCTAATTCTGATAGATCCACAATATCTTCCTCAACTAAAGAGTCTAAAACAAAAACTTCAGCTGAAAGTAATTCATTTTTATATCTTTTAACTACTGCTGTTGTAAATCCTAATTTATGAGCTCTTCTGTACTCTTCTATAAGATCCATTGGGTTTTGAGTATTTCCAATAACATAGGAATAATCTTTATTTACTTCATCATAATATTCTTTAACTAAATTATAATATTCTTTTAATACTGTTGAGTCATTTAAAACACTTTCCTTGCTAGTTAAAATCTGCAAAGCGAAATGTATATCTTCCTCAATTGCCATTTCAGAGACTTCAAAATTTCCATAATCTAACATGTTAAGTTTCTTTTTTACAGCAGCATAGTTTTCATTGTTTTGAGTTACATTAACTAGTTTATAAAAACAATTCGTTTTTATTTCCCCACTTTCTTTATCAAAACCAGTAATCAAAATTTTTACTTCTTTAATCCCTGTAGAATCATATTTGTGGGATTTTTGATCGTTTTTAGTAATATGAGAATCTCCATAATCAATATAAAAATCGATGATTTTATAATCTTCCCATTTCCCTTGTTCAACTAATATTTTAAAGACTGTGTTAACCGGAATAGAATCTGGACATGAAATATGAGGTTGTTTAACTTCTACTATTTCTAATTCATAAACATCTTGATTAACAAAAACCTTATCTATCATAGGATCCTTAATGTTGAGCTCAACAATGTAAAGCCCTGGTTTTTCGTAGCAATGATAGACTTCCGTTCCTAATTCTTTGTTCCCATCACCAAAGTCCCATTCATATTCCATTGCAACTGAATCAGCATTTAACGTAGCTTCTTCGAAAAGCTCATAACAAAGTTGTTCTTTTAATATTTCTTCACAATTTTTAAAAGGAGGGAAGCTAATATCAATTTTAAATATGTCATCGGATCCATTTCTATTTGATGAAAAATACCCTTCAGTTTTTTTATCATTAAAAATTAGTCCAAAATCATCTGCTGTAGAGTTAATGGAAGTATCTAATGGAGTTGAAATAGACCATAAGCCCATGTTTCCAGAAGACATGTAAATATCTAAACCTCCAACTCCAGAAGGTTTGTCAGAAGAGAAATACATCTGATTATTGGAATTTACAAATGGAAACATTTCATTATACTCTGTGTTGATTTTATCACCAACACTAGTTAATTCACTACAGGAGTCACCAATTATAATTGAGTAGTAGATGTCTTTTCCGCCTTTTCCACCAGGTTTATCTGATACAACATATAATAGAGTTCCGTCAGAAGATAATGTTGGTTGCCCTACATTATAGTCAAATGAATTAAAGGAACATGATGTTATGTCTCCCCATTTTTCTCCGTCATAAGTTGCCTTATAAACTCCTAAATAATTTTTTGTTTTAACCATGTTCTTGAGTTTCTTCTGAACACTGTGGCTTCTGGTGAAATAAGCAGTTCTATAATCTTTAGAAAATGTAATTGGACCTTCGTGAAAACTGCTTCTTAATGATAAACTAAAAATAGTTTTATTGCTTATGCCGCTACTATCTATTTTGATAAAAAACAAATCAGTAAGTGCTTTACCTGTTTCAAAATCTTGATACGTAAGTCCCTCAATTAGAGTCTGATCAGAACAAAAAACAATTCCTTCATTATAATATTGAGGACTATACTCTTTGCCAGAAGTATTAAAATCCATAGGTTTAATATCAAATGACTCTTGGCTTATTCCATGAGTTCCAAGACTCACGAGAAGAATAATCAATATTTGTTTTATAAAAGTTTTAGTCATTAGAAGAAACGAGGATCAAACGATTTAACTTTATACCTGAAATCATACCTTAAAAAAAGTTCATGACTTCCGTTATTGTATTGCTGTAAACTAGAAATAGAGTGGTCATAAGAATAGCCTAAAATTATTTGATCGTTTGCATGTATCTGAATTAAACCTACAATTGCATCTTTTGTTCGGTAGGATGCGCCTATTCCAATCTTGTTATTTATATCTACAATGCAGTTAAAATCTAACTGGTAAGCTGCACTTGGTAGATAACGATTCATTATTGATGGTTTAATGTTGATGTTATTTATTTTAAAATTAGCTCCTATTTCTAATAAATAATTATACTGATTAAAATTATTTTCAATAGAGTACTTTGAGGAAGATCCTTCTAACTTATGTTGTAAAAACATTGGAATAGAAAACCCAACATAATACTGATCTTTTTTATAATAAAGTCCAGCACTAAAATCAGGAAAAATATATTGTGGAGAATCAGCTGAAAAAGCTTCATCATTTTCATCTGTTGTAACTATTTGACTCCATTGATTTGTAGTGAAAACTGAACTTGCGGCAATACCAAATGATAAAGTTGACTTTCTTTTGTCATTTTTTATTCTGTAGGCAAAAGATCCTGTGATATTGTTTTCTTTACTAACCCCTATAACATCTCTAAAAAATAATAACCCAAAACCTAATTTCCCTTTTAAGGCAGGACCATGAATTGATAAATTTTGAGTTGATGGAGCACCTTCAAGTCCAACCCATTGTTTTCTATAAGAGATGCTAGCAGAATAAAAACCTAATTCTCCTGCGTAAGCTGGATTCACAATTAATCGGTTCATCATATACTGGCTTGACAATGGAACCTGTTGCGAGGAACCAATAATCCCAAAGGATAAAAAGATTAATATGAATAGGACTATTTTCATCGTTTTAATACAATATAACCACTAAATTCTTTTTCTAATTCTGGTATTTTTAAAATATAGAAGTAAGTATCTTCAGGTAATTCTTTGCCATCTTTTGATTTTCCTTCCCAATCATTTTGATAATTGTACTGGTTGTAAAGTTCAACACCCCAACGGTTAAAAATTACCAGTTCATTTTCAATTAAATCTATACCAGTTATAACAAACTGATCATTATCTCCATCATTATTTGGAGAAAAACCATTTGGTATTTTTAATGGTATGTATTCAATTTCTACTTCATCAGTTGAGTCTAGACAAGTTCCATGACTTACTATCCATTCAAAAACATTAATTCCTGGATCTAGGTCCTCTAATATAGATTTTGGATTATTTACCGATTGAATAAAACCATAACCAGTAATGTTTAACCAAGTTCCTATTCCATTAATAGGAGTGGATCCATCCAGTGAAGTGGTATTAACCCCAACTAATTTTTGGTCAGGCCCTGCATCAGAAAAAGGTGGCACTTCTACCTCTATTGTCATAGAACAATTACTACTATTCCCTGATGTGTCAGTTGCTGTCCAGTTAACTGTAGTAATCCCATATGGATAAACTCCAGAAGCATTATTAAGGCCATTAAAGTCATTAGTAACAGTATTAATCATACAGTTATCACTAAATATTGGAATAGGTACAGTTACATTTGTATCGCAAATTACAATATTCCCTGGGCAAGTTATTGTAGGAGGTATACTATCAATTACAGTAACAGTAAAGTTACAGTTAGTAGTATTTCCAGAAGAATCAGTAACTGTATAAGCAACTGTGGTAACCCCTTGATTAAATAGTGTACCACTCGCATCATTTAATCCACTACCTGTTGTAGCACCGGTAAGGACAAAACTTACACTGTCTATAGCACAATTGTCATTTATTAATGTTGGAGCTATCCCATTTACAATAGTATCACAAGAATTAATTGAAGTACTTAAGCTAATGTTTCCTGGGCAAGATATTGATGGAGGAATACTATCAATTACTGTAACTGAGAAACTACAGGAATCAACATTTCCAACTAAATCGTAGATGTAGTATTTTACATTTGTTAAGCCGACATTAAAGGTTTCTCCACTAGCATCAGTTGTACCACTTCCAGCAGTTACTCCAGTTAATACATAGTTTACACTATCAATAGCACAATTATCATTAGTTGATATTGGTGCTATTCCATTCACAATGGTATCACAAGAATTAGTTGAGGAACCTAAACTAATATTACCAGGGCAAGTTATTGAAGGAGCAACACTATCAATTACGTTGACAGCAAAACTACAGGAGTCGACATTACCAGCTAAATCATATATGTAATATTTCACATTAGTAATACCTAAATTAAATGTTTCACCACTAGCGTCATTCAAACCACTACCTGTTGTAGCACCGGTGAGGACGAAACTTACACTGTCTATAGCACAATTGTCATTAATAGTTAAAGGAGCAATTCCGTTTATAATGGTATCACAAGAGTTGATAGAAGTGCTTGCACTAATATTTCCAGGGCAAGAAATTGTAGGGGGTATACTATCAATTACATTAACAGTAAAACTGCATGAATCAATATTTCCGGCTAAATCATAGATGTAATATACTACATTAGTTAAACCTAAATTAAAGGTTTCACCACTAGCATCAGTAGATCCACTACTAGTTGTTACTCCAGTTAATACATAATTTACACTATCAATAGCACAATTGTCATTAATAGTTAAAGGAGCAATTCCGTTTATAATGGTATCACAAGAGTTGATAGAAGTACTTGCGCTAATATTTCCTGGGCAAGTTATTATAGGATTAATATTATCATTAACCGTAACGGTAAAGTTGCAGTTAGCAGTATTCCCAGAAGAATCTGTAACTGTATAAGTAACTGTGGTAACCCCTTGATTAAATAGTGTACCACTCGCATCATTTAAACCACTTCCTGTTGTAGCACCGGTAAGCACGTAATTTACACTGTCTATAGCACAATTGTCATTAATTGTTAAAGGAGCAATTCCGTTTATAATGGTATCACAAGAGTTGATAGAAGTGCTTG
>CBDUPT010000055.1:0-10342 GCA_965369165.1 uncultured Flavobacteriales bacterium
AATACCCCTAAAATTTATACCTTCTATTTTTATAACTGCATCATATAATTCTTTTGTAATTTCTTTGTTCATGTTTTGAATAGATAATTTCAATTCAAATTTACCGAAAGTATATAAATAGCTTATTGAACTTCAGTAGTATTTTATCTGCTTTAATCTTATTTTTGTTACAAAATAATTTTGCTTTGGAAATCAAAAAAATTTATGATATTACCATAGTTGGTGGAGGAATAGTTGGAGCTGCAACCGCTTATAAAATTCAACTCAAATTTCCTAACCTTAAAATTCTAGTAATAGAAAAGGAAGAGAAATTAGCTGATCATCAAACAGGTCATAACTCAGGTGTTATCCACTCGGGCTTATACTACAAACCAGGGTCTTATAAGGCTAAAAACTGTGTAGATGGTAGGCATCAATTAGTAAAGTTTGCTAAAGAACATAGCATTAAACATGATGTTTGTGGTAAAGTGGTTGCTGCAGCTGATGAGAGTGAGTTGCCATTTATGGATAAAATATTTCAAAATGGTTTAGCGAACAATACCGAAGGGATTGAAAAAATTAATGCCAATCAGGTAAAAGATATTGAACCTTATGTTAAAAGTATTGGTGGTATTTGGGTGCCTTGTACAGGTATTATTGATTTTAGAGGAACCACAGAAAAATTAGCAGAATTAGTTGAGGCTAAACAAGCTGAAAGTAAAATTGTATTAGGAGAAGAAGTAAAAGATTACAATCATCAAGGAGAAATAACAGAAGTAATTACTTCTGAAAATAAATACTTAACCAAGTATATGGTATTTTGTGGAGGGTTACAGGCAGATAGATTAGCAAAGAAAGATGGAGTTCAATTAAAAGAGAAAGTGGTTGGTTTTAGAGGTGATTATTATGATTTAACTGATCAGGCAAAGCATAAAGTTAAAAACTTGATTTACCCTGTCCCTAATCCAGCTTTTCCATTTTTAGGAGTTCATTTTACGCGTATGGTTAATGGCGATATTGAGTGTGGACCAAATGCAGTATTTACATTTAAGCGAGAAGGTTATGGTAAAACAGATTTTAGCTTTAAAGATACAGCAGATGCATTGTCGTATTGTGGAACATGGAAACTGTTGTTTAATAATTTTGGATTTGCAGTAAATGAATATCGTAGAGCTTTCTCTAAAAAATTGTTTTTAGAAACCTTACAACGCTTAATCCCGAGTTTAACTATGGACGATTTAAAACCTGGTAGAGCAGGGGTAAGAGCTATGTTGTTGGGTGTGGATGGTGATACACGTGATGATTTTAGAATAGAGTATAAAGATAAAAGTATTCATGTGTTAAATGCACCTTCTCCAGCAGCAACATCATGTTTAGCAATAGGAGATGCAATTTGTGACATGGCTGAAAAACAATTTAATTTAAACTAATTATTCCTCCCTTGAGGGAGGTTAGGTGGGTGATAGCCCATATAAATAATGTAATATGGAATATTTTACTCCAACAGAAATTATTGGGTACTTAGCTTCTTTGGCTGTGTTACTTTCATTTTTAATGAAAAAAATTAAAACATTAAGGTTGGTCAATACTTTGGGCTGCGTTATTTTTATAGTTTATGGGGTTTTACTTGGTTATTCAATACCAATAATACTTACAAATGCGGCAATTGTAAGTATTAACGTAGTTTACCTTATTAAAGACAGTAAAAAAGTTGTTTAAGTAATTTGATACTTTTGTTTAAAAGACTCCCAATTCCAAATAAAGCTATCCATTGCTTCATCTAATCGTTTTAAAAACATTGGGTTGGGGCTATTCATATTTCTAAAGTATTCATCCTGAAATTGGTTTAATTGGTATTTCCCAAAAATACCTTTAGACATAGCATAATGCATGTTTTTAGATGGATGATTTACTTTGTTTAAATAGCAGGTATAGTTTTTTATTACTCGAGCAAACTTATCTTCTTCCACATCAAAAACATGACTAAATTTTGATATGATAAGACTTGTTATACGCTCATCTTTAGAATTGTGTAAATGGGAAGGTATAAAAGATAAATTAGCAGCAATAACAATTAATGTAAAGCTATCCGAGTTTGTAGGGTCAATATTAGGACAAGCAACAAATTCAGGAGAGTCGTTAATAATCCCAGCTATTTCAGGGAAACCGTTATCAATGGTATCTAACATTGAATTAACAAAAATGTTAGCAACTAAGTCTTCTTTTATTTTCTTCTTACCGAAGATAGCAAACATAAATCTTTACTTATTAATTGATACAAAAATATAAGATAGCTAAGGTCATTTTAAGTGATTGTTAACAGCTTATTAACAAAGTTATTAACGATTACTATTTTTGATAATAAAAATTTCTTTTTTTAACTTTAATTTAATTAAGGGTTAATATGTAAAGGTCAAATTTGGTAGTTATTATTTTAAGGTATGGGGAAAAGTGTAAAAATTCCATTTGTAAATAGAGAATTAAGTTGGTTAAACTTTAATGAGAGGGTCCTACAAGAATCAGAAGATGCTTCTGTCCCTTTGTTAGAAAGACTTAGGTTTTTGGGTATATTCTCTAATAATTTAGATGAATTTTTTAGAGTTAGAGTTGCTACAATAAAAAGAATGGCTGCTATTGGTAATAAGTTGAAAGATTTAGATATCAATCCTAATGATCTTTTAAAACAAATTAACCAAAAAACAATTGAGCTTCAAGATAGATTTGAAAAAAATTATCAAACCATAAATAAGGCATTAAAATCTGAAGGGATTCATATTATTGATCATTTGGATTTATTGCCTGAGCATCTTAGTTTTATTAATGATTATTTTGAGGAAAAAGTATTACCAACTTTAGTTCCTATTATGCTTAAGGAGGGTAATTTCCCAAAATTAAGTGGTAATGCTATTTATTTTGCAATTAAGCTAAGTTCTTCAAAGAAAAAAACAGATTTTGCAATTATGGAGATACCTTCATTGGTGGTTCCTAGGTTTATCGTATTACCAGCTGTCAATAATCAAAAATATGTTATATTACTAGATGATATTATTAGGTATAAACTACATGATATCTTTAAGATTTTTAATTATAAAAAAATCGAGGCTTATACGATAAAAGTTACTTTGGATGCAGAACTTGATATTGATGATGATATATCTAAGAGTAATATAGATATTTTAACTAAAGGCTTGAAACTAAGAAAAACTGCTAGTCCGGTTAGGTTTATTTATGATAAGGCTATACCCAAAGATTTGTTAGATTATATCTTGAAAAATGCTGAACCCTCTGAGAGTGATAGTATTATTGCTGCTGGTAAATATCATAATTTTAAAGATTTTATAGGGTTTCCGAATGTTGGGACTAAAAAATTAAGATTTAAGGAATTACCACCCTTAGAACATCCGGTATTAAATAAAAACATAAGTATATTAAATAGTATCTCTAAGAATGATATTTTGCTTAATTATCCGTATCAATCGTTTAATTATATTATCAATTTACTTAGAGAAGCCGCAATAGATCCAAATGTAACATCTATTAAAATTAATTTATATCGTGTTGCAAAAAATTCTAAGATTATTCATGCGTTGATAAATGCAGTAAAAAATAATAAAAAGGTAACAGTAATAGTAGAGTTAAGGGCTAGGTTTGATGAACAAGCAAACATTAATTGGGCAAATAAATTACAAGATCAAGGGGTTAAGGTAATATTTGGTATACCTGGATTGAAAGTACATGCAAAGCTTATTTTAATAAATCGTAAAGAAGGTAAAAAGACTGTTAAGTATGGACATGTTGGGACTGGTAATTTTCATGAAAATAACGCTTCTATTTACACCGATACATCTCTACTTACAGCTCATCTTGGAATTACAAATGAAATTAATAAGGTATTTCGTTTATTTAAGAATACATATGAACGACCTACTTTTAAACATTTAATTGTTTCTCCTTTTAATGCAAGAAGGAGAATAAGTACTTTAATTGATAATGAAATTAAAAATGCAAAAGAGGGTAGAGATGCATATATTATTATTAAACTAAATAATCTAGTAGATGATACAGTCATTAAGAAACTGTATAAGGCAAGTTCAAATGGTGTAAAAATTCAGTTGATAGTAAGAGGTATTTGTTCATTAGTGCCAGGTGTAAAAGGTATATCAGAGAATATAGAAGTAATCAGTATTGTTGATCGTTTTTTAGAGCATAATAGATTATTTGTTTTTTGTAATAATGGAAATGAGTTATATTATTTAGCATCTGCTGATTGGATGAGTCGTAACCTTGATTTAAGAATTGAAGTGGCTTGCCCTATTTATGATGAAAAATTACAAAAAGAAATAAAGGATATTTTGAATTTTCAGTTAACTGATAACTGTAAGGCTAGGTTTGTAAATACCAAGAAAAATAACTCATATAGGATAACTGATTCTATAAAAAAAGTAAGGTCTCAAGAGGCAATTTATGCATACTTAAAAGATCAACTAGCTTAAGTTAGTTTTTTCAATAAAATATATTTTGTAGTTTTAATGGATGAGATTTGCTGCCATAGATATAGGTTCTAATGCTGTACGGCTTTTGTTTTGTGATGTTTATCCATATCAAAATGATTATACTTTAAAAAAAACATCGTTAGTTAGATTGCCTATTCGTTTAGGAGAGGATGTTTTTATTAATGGTGTAATATCTGATGAAAATATTTCGAAATTAATTCAGTCAGTTAAAGGATTTAAAAATTTAGCTGAAGTATATGAGGTTATTGACTATAGAGTTTGTGCTACATCAGCTATGAGAGAGGCAGCAAATGGTAAAGAGATAATAAAGGCTATTAAAAAACAAACAAATGTTAGTGTTGAGATTATTGGTGGAGAACAAGAAGCTGAATTAATTTACAATACACATATCGCTGAAAAGATTGATAAGAAAGGAGTGTTTTTGTATGTAGATGTTGGAGGAGGAAGTACTGAATTAACACTTTTTGATAATGGAGAAAAGGTTATTTCTAAATCATTTGAAATAGGCACTATTCGTTTAAAAAATGATCTAGTAAAAGATAAAAAGTGGAAAGATTTAAAAAATTGGATAAAAGAATTATGTCAAAACAATCAACCTTCTATGGTTATTGCAACAGGTGGTAATATTAATAAGCTATATAAATTGTGTGGTTTAAAAGACTATGCACTTTTTGAATACGATGAATTAAAACAAATGAGTAAATTCATTAGTAAATATAGTATTGAAGAGCGTATAACTAAATTAGGTTTAAAGCCAGATAGAGCTGATGTTATAACGCATGCAGCAAAAATTTATTTAGAAGTAATGAAGTCGGCTAATGTGAAAAACACTTTTGTTCCTAAAGTAGGTTTAGCAGACGGTATTATTGCACAGCTATATGAAAAGCACGTGATAAATACGGTTCAAAAAGAAATTCTATAAAAAAAATGCCTTGATATTTTCAAGGCATTTTTTTATAATTTGAAATATATTTTATTTCTTGAATACATATCTAGTAATAAAGATGCCATCTCCATCTTGTTTTCCAGCATCACTTTCTACACCACTAACCACTGTAAATAATTCCCAACCTTGAGCTGATAAATCATTTAGCATAGAACTGATTAAAGCATCATTTGAAGCAATGTTTTGGAAGTTAATACCTACCATGCTATAAAAGTTTAACATTTTTGTTTCAGAAAATTTGTCAACTTTAGCATCTCCACGTTTTACTTTTCCTTGATCACTTTTTTTACCATCGGTTCTTTCAGTTGTAAATTCATTATAATTAATTTCCGTTCCATTTTCAATAATTCTTGATCTACCAACACCACCTGGTACAATAGACTCAATTGTTGTGATAATTTTAAATTTTGATTGTGCTTGTAAGTCCATTAAACTTAATAGTGCAATCCCTGTTAGTAATAGTACTTTTCTCATAATATTTATTTTTTTGGTTTGGTTAAGCATCCAATTTAACAAAATTCATTCCAAAAAAATAGCTTCAAGGTATATTTCTTAAAGCTATTGATGTTTTAATAAGTTAAATGTTATTCAGATAATTCACCAACCTTAGTTTCTATCCGCTCAGGATAAACTTTTAAAGCTTCTTTTAAACACTCAAGAGCATTAAGTAGCGCCTCTTTATTTAATACATAGGCAATTCGTACTTCTCGTTCTCCAAGTCCTTTAGTAGCATAAAAACCAGCAGCAGGAGCAATCATAACAGTTTGGTTATTGTAATCAAACTCTTCTAATAACCATTGACAAAACTTCTCAGCATTTTTAACAGGAAGTTCAGCAATTGCATAAAAAGCACCACCAGGTTTTGGGCACTTTATTCCGTCAATTTTATTTAATCCATCAATTAATATATCTCTTCTTCCAACATATTCTTCAATTACTTCATCAAAATAACTTTGAGGAGTGTTAAGTGCAGCTTCACTTGCTATTTGACCTAATGTAGGGGGGCTTAACCTTGCTTGTGCATATTTTAATGCAATACTGACTAAAGCTTTGTTTTTAGATATAAAAGCACCAATTCTTGCTCCGCACATACTATATCTTTTTGATACAGAATCAATAACAATAGTGTTGTCATCAATTCCATCCAAATTAAATACAGAATAATGGGTTTTTCCGTCATAACAAAATTCACGGTAAACTTCATCAGCAATTAAATATAAATCATGCTTTTTTACAATGTCACGTAAAGTTTCTAATTCTTCTTTACTGTATAAATATCCTGTAGGATTTCCTGGGTTACAAATTAAAATAGCCTTGGTTTTTGATGTTATTTTCTTTTCAAAATCTGCAATTGGAGGTAACGCAAAACCATTATTAATATTAGCAGTAACAGGAACTATGTTTACCCCTGACGACTTAGCAAAGCCATTGTAATTGGCATAAAAAGGTTCTGGAATTATAACTTCGTCACCTTCATTTAAACAAGAGTTAAAAGCAAACATTAATGCTTCAGAACCACCAGTTGTAACTAATATATCTTGTGGAGTTATATTAAAGCCATGTTTGTTATAATAATTGGTTAAATTAGTTCTGTAACCTAAGCCGCCAGCAGAATGACTGTATTCAATTACTTTTCTGTCTATTATCCTTAATGCATCAATTGCTACTGCTGGAGTTTCAATGTCAGGTTGACCAATATTTAAATGATAGACAATTCTCCCTTTTTGTTTGGCAGCTTCTGCATAGGGAACCAATTTACGAATTGGAGATTCAGGCATTGCAAACCCTCTATTTGATAATTCCGGCATTTTTTATATTTTTATAAGATATCCAAAAGTAATAAACAACTCAAATATTTTTAACATTAAATGAGCTTATTTAATAGTCATAATAAAGATAATATTGAAATCCGACCAAGATTCAGACTTCTTACGTGTTTTACTGAAAAAGATGTATTAGATAGAATATTAAATTCATTACCCAAGCAACAAGATGTTGTTGGAGAGGTGAAAGGGAGTCATGCATTTTTGAAAATTCCTCTTAATAATCAACATTATTGGTCTCCAACAATGGAGGTAGAAGTTAAAAATTACTACGATGATGAATCGAAAACAAGTATTAGATGTGTTTTAGGTCCCAAGCAATCAATATGGTTAATGTTAATGTTTTTTTATGTTGGTATTGGAGTGTTAGCACTTTTTGGAGGTATGTATGGTCTGGTAAAGTGGAACTTGGGTAAAGAGTCTATTTTTATTTGGGCTTTTCCAGTAGCAGCTTTTTTGTTTTCTATTATTTATCTTACTGCAAAATATGGACAGAGAAAAGGACGTGAACAAATGTTATATTTGGTGAGTTTTTTATATCATGCTGTGGATGATGAAAATATTGAGAGGCTTTAATTATGTGTAGATTTTTACTATTTGTTAGTTTATTATTGTTCAATTTAACCTTTTTGAAGTCTCAAAAATTATCTCCATATAATATTGTGAGTAGTGATTTCAAGATGTCATGGTTATATCCTGAGGTAAAAAGGAAAGAAGTAGGTAAGCATGATAAGTTAGAATTAGGTATTCGAATAAAAGATAATATTAATAAGCAAATTGAAGAATTTTTAATTGATAACTCTAAAGGTTTAAATCCATATAATCCAGAGGATATTAGTGTGGAAATGATATTTATATCTCCTTCGTTTAACGAGAAAAAAATATTTGGTTTTTTTTATGAAGATGTTGTAAGGTCAAGAACAGGTGAGACTTGGAAAAAAGTTTATACAGAATTTAACTGGAGAGTTAGATTTGCACCAGATGAAATTGGTAGATGGTCTTTTATTTTGAAAGTTTATGTTAAAGGGGAGGAAGTGACATCTTTTGGTTCAAAGTTTAAGTGTATTGAATCTAATAATAAAGGAATAGTTAAAAGGAACTACAAAGGAGATGCTACCGATAGATACTTGTATTTAAGTGAATCAAAGAAAACATTTTTTGCAATAGGGCACAATATTGCACATTCAGCTTATTATAAATTAACCCCAAAAAAAGCAGAGCAACATAAACAGTGGTTATCTGAATTAGCAGAGAATGGAGGGAATTTTTTTAGATTAGAATTAGGTGCTCAAAATGGTTTGCCAGACTGGAATAATCATATAGATTATAGTTCTAAAATGCCGCAAATGTGGGAGTTTGATCAATTAACTGAACATGCTCATAAGTTGGGATTGTATTTTATCTTGTTCCGTCATCATACTGAAGTTACTGAAGGAGAAAGCTGGGATGTTGCCAGATGGGCTAATAATCCCTATAAAAAAGGATTTGAATTAGATGATAGGAAATCTTATTTCACTAATAAGGAAGTTTTAAAATGGCAGAAAAATGCTTTAAGATATATTTTTTCAAGATGGGGGTATAATTCAAGTTTTGCTTTTTATGAGTATCAAGAAATGGATAATTGGTATAAAGATTTAAAGAAAGAGACAGATTATAATGACAAAGAAGCCATTCACTTATTAACTGATTGGTATTTAGAGCAAAAAGAGTTTGTAAAAAATGAATTAAACTATCACCAACTATTTATTAATACTTATGCCACCACTCCAGATTATGAGTATAATAAAAACAGTAAAGGCTTTTTTGCAAATTCTGATGTGATAGGATTTCACAAGTATGGACAAGATAAAGGTATTAACATTGATTATAGAAGTGAGAAGTCAGCTGAATTGTTTGAAACTTGGAATAAACCATTATTTGTAGAAGAGATGGGTGTAAATGCAGGAGGTAATAGTGATTATTTACCTTTATATAAATGCGGTAAATCAGAGTTCCATAATTCTGTATGGGCAACTTCTTTTATGGGATTGGCAGGAACTGGAATGTCTTGGTGGTGGGATAGAGGTATTCATGAATTTGAATATTATAAAGATTATAATGCTATTAGCAGTTTTTTTAAAGGGGAAAATTTAGAGGATGAAAAGTATAAACCATTACAATGGCATAATACTTTGTCTATTAAACGAGCATCTATTGAAACCTATTTTATGGTAAATAAAAAGGCTACAAAAACTATTGGGTGGGTTCATAATGCAACCAACTATTGGAGGAATATAAACTCAGAATGTTTAAATGAATTAGTTGATAATGGTGTGTTTAAATCTCCTTACAAACTAAAAGATGGTATTTTTTTAGGAAAAGATAATAAAGGAACAGATTTTAGTAAAGATAAAGACGCCTATACTAACAAAGGAGGGGTCCAAAACATTGCTAATAAAACTTTTGAAATAAAAGGGTTACAAACAGGAGGAGTTTTTGGTAAAAAGAAATGGTATAAAATTGTTTTTTATAGCACTGTAAATAATATAGAAATTGGAAGTGAAAAGCTAAATACTAATATGTGGGGTAAATTAAAACCTAGTTATCCAGAAGGAGGAGAGACTGATTATTCTTACAAAATCTTCTATTTAGGAGAAGGAAGAAAAGCGCCTTAGTGCGTTTCTTTATATTTGGCTTTACTTTCTTTAGTCGCTTTAACCATACCTTTAAAAGTAATTGTTTTTTTTATAGTTCTAGAGTCCATTGCATCTGAAACAAATTGAATAACAATATCTCTATCTTGATATCCTATTTTATCTTTAGTATCAAATTTTACTACAATTGTATATGTTGTGTTAGGCTCAATTTTGTCTTTTGGTAAAATAACTGATGTACAACTGCAATCAACCTCAGGTGGTAAAATTGTTAAAGGAAGAGTTCCACTGTATGTGAAAATATAGTTCAGCGTGACTTGATGGCCTTCTTCAATTTTTTTAAAAGTTTGTTTAAGTTTTTCAAACTTAATGTCTGCTTCTTTTTGAGCAAAAGAAAAGCTTGCTACTGTTAACAGTAGCAAGCTTAAACTAACTTTGAAAAGATTA
>CBDUPT010000056.1:0-10280 GCA_965369165.1 uncultured Flavobacteriales bacterium
ACAGAGCGATAAACTTCTCGTTTAACCTTTACCGGCTTATTTTTAGGGTACTTAACCGTAAATGTTAAATTAATTGTGCGGCTCTGTCCTGCTTCAATTTTATGCTCCCATTTTAGTTCTCCATTTAACTCATTTTTAGTAGCATCCGAAATTTCATCAGCCGACACCTCAATATCACTATCTTGAGAAACTGGAATTTGGCCTAATACTTCTATATTAATTGGAACCTTTCTATTGTTTTTAACTATCATTCTATAAGCATGGGTTTCTTTTCTATTAGAACCTATTACTTTTTTAGAACTAAATTCTTCAATCTTAGTTCTCGTTACAATTACTTTTTTATCTCTTCCTAAAGAAACATCTAAAGTATCATTTACGCTTCTTGTTGATATAAATGATTGACCGACATAAGTTCCCCCAAAATAAATATTAGCATTTCCTTCAATCAAATTCAAATCTTGCCAATTTGGTATTCTAGCAATTAAAAATGCATCTCTATCTAATTTAGGTACAGAATAATGTTTAAATAATGCTGGTACTTCGTACTCAATAACATCAACAATATATGGTTGATTGTCTGATGGAATGTAATACGTTTTTTCAATATCAAACTCAGCACTTAATTCTGAAACTGCCAATTCTACAAATTGATTATTCGTACTAGTGTTAGCAACACCATTAGCTTCAAAAATACTATTTTGAATCAATCCTTGAGAATTTATAATTTCCTGACTTTTTTCTTGAGATTGATATGCTGCTGGCGCTTTAGATTTCTTATATCCATAACTTTTTGATTGATTTCGAGTCTGAACATTATAATTTAAATACCAAGGAGATAATTTAGGTTGTGTTGCACTTAACTTAGGATTTCCTGTAGAAAGCTTAAATTTTAAATCTTTCCAATCAATATCTGTATTGTTATAAACTTTTGCCCTATAAGAGATTTCAATTGGTTTATTGATGTCATCTGTTTTAATGTCATAAGATGGCATCCATCCTGCATTACTTACAATGTATTTTAAATCTATCTCTGTAGTAGTTGGCACTTCAGCATTTAATAGCAAAGTAATTTCACCTCTAGAGTATGTTGTTTTTGCATTTAACTGATATAGTTCATTATTAATTCTATTAATGGTTTGATTGTTCTTATTAACCCCTTTATCAATTTTTGCAATAGCTTTATTTATTTCCATAATTCTTGCTCTAAACAAATCTGCAGCTTGCTTTAATTCGGCAATAGCAACTCCATTATTGTTACCTCCTATTTTTTTATTTTGCAACATCATGTCTTTTTCAATGTTGTAAGCATCCTTTTCATTATTAAAAGAAATATTTTTCTCACTAATTAATTTAACTGAGTCTTTTAATGCCTGAACTCTTGGTTTTTCTTTAACATTAGTTAAATAATCTATTCTATGAGAAATAGCCAACAACTCAATATTATTGGTGGTAGTTACCTGTATATTACTAGAGTTAAACTTTGGCGACAAGCCAGTAAAAACAACTTTTGTTCGTCCTTTTTCTACACTAACTTTTTTAGTTCTATGTATTTCTGCTCCGTCTAAATAAATAATAGCAGAATTAATTTCGGTGGTTACTTTTTTAACCTTTTCGTTTTGTCCAAAACTTAGTTGAGCAATTAAAATAAGGTTGAATAGGTACAAGATTTTTTTCATGATGCAATTTATTGGTTAACACTAATTTTAGTTTTAGCATATAGATGCAAAAACCAATATATTCCACTAAACTAACGAAGATTTTTTATACCCACAATGCTTTAAAAGTAAACAGTACGTTTAAGTTAGGTAACCCATATTATGGTTGAGTTAATTAGAAATAATTATAAAATAAATACTAAATCCAATAAAGTAAAGGATACCCATCCAGCTAATAACTTTTAATAACAGCCCCGGTTTATTTTCCGCAGGCATTGTTTTTCCGTTAATTACCAAATAGTTTAAAATAGCTATTATTGGTGATGAAAGAAACGCTACTGTTGTTGCGAAATCTACTAAGGCTTTCATATTGGTTAGGTAAAATGCCAAAATAACTACTGTCCCAATTAACAATAATCCTATCCAGAAAAAATACAACTTCTTATTATCTTTAGTGCTTCCTATTACTAAACTAGTCCCTTCAGCCAAAACTCTAGGAGAAGCATCTAAACAGGTTAAAGTAGTACTCAACATTGTTGTAAATGCTGCAACAGCGATAATTAAGTAGGCCCAACTTCCTATATTATTGGTATAAATACTAATTAACTGCTTAGCAAAAGCTCCTCCACTATTTTGTAATTCTAAACCTGAGCCGTAAATTGTTATTGCGCCCAAAGACACAAAACATAGGGCTAAAACCAAAGTACCCCAATAGCCAATTTTAAAGTCGAGTAAAGACGTTTTTAAATTGCTCGTTTTATGGTTATTTCTTTCAGCAGTCCATAAGGAATGCCATACCGATATATCTAAAGGAGCTGGCATCCAACCCATTAAAGCTATTAAAAACAATACATGACTTTTTTCAGAAAATGTGAAAGAAACCATATACTCTTGATATTGCTCATTATTACCTGTAAAAGCTGCTATTAATGCAATGATTGTACTAACTGAAAGTGTAAGTATAATTAGTTTAATAGTCTTATCTAAAACATTGTATTTCCCTATCAGTAAAATAGAGGTACATATTGCTAAAAGAATACTTGACATTAACCAGGGCTCAATAACAACCCCTGAAATTTCTGAAGCCAAACCTGCAGTTACTACTGTAACTGCAGCTTGAATAATAAACATACTTAGAAACGTTAATACTAGAAATAGATATAATGCCCAATTACCTATAGATTTATAGCCATACAATAAGCTTTTACCAGTACTTGCAGCGTATCGAGGTCCAAATTCAAAAAAAGGATATTTTAAAATGTTGGCTAAAAGTATTGCCCAAACCAGTCCGTAACCAAAATCTGCTCCTGCTCTGGTTGATTGCACTAAATGAGAAACTCCTATTGCAGCACCTGCATACAACAACCCTGGACCTAAAATTTTATACCAAGGTGTTTTCATGAATTACTTTAAAGATTCGTTAAAATCATTTTTGGGTAGGTTGTCACTATAAGTATTCATAGCCGTAAATTTTCCTGCTTCTGAAAACGTTTTTTTAGACATCTTCTTAACTAATCCTCCTAAATTATTAGCTATTGGCAAAAAATAAACTAATGTATCAGGATGTTTGGAAGCATGAAGTTCATGCTCAATTTCATACAACTTTCGGTTTCTAAATGTTGGAGGGTAAGCTTCTTTTAATTTATTATCTGTGTCTTTTACAATAACATTTACTCCATCCCAAAAATCTTTTTCAGCCTCTTTTCTATCAGTATCATTTAAATTTAATGGATGGCACTTGGTGTAAGATTGAAACATTAATTTAAACTCTTTATTATTATATAAAAAGTCTCTGTTTGCCTGTCTTACATGTCTGTAATTACTATCGTCTATAATAATAATGGCGTTATCTGCTAAAAAAGGCTTCATCAATTCTAAGCACATTAATTGGCTTCTATAATCATGCGGTCCATCAACAAAATATACCCCAACCTTTTTATCTCCAATATGTTTTTTTAAGTTCTCTAAAGCATCTTCGTAATCTTCATTAACAATATTTACATTGGTAAGGTTTAACTTTTTAGTTCTATCATTAACGATTGATAAATTTTTTCCTGCTTTATCAAAAAAAGCGAAATTATCTATTCCATAAACCTGTGCATTATCTAACACTCTAGCAACTGACAATAAAGTTAAACCTTGAAAAACTCCAACCTCAACATAACATGTATTTTCATCTAATCTTGCTTTAGAAACATTTTGTAATAAACTAACCATTCGATGTCCTGAAAACCCAGTTAACACTTCATCATCGGTAATTATACCTTTACTTTCAACTGCTTCTTTTATCGCCTTATGATACTTTTCAATCATTTATTTATAGTGTTTTTCTATTAGTTTAAGTAAATTTTCAAGGATAAATCTACTTCCTTTTTTTGTTAAATGCACATTATCACACGTATATTGATGAATTTCTGACTTAGATAACAAGGTTAGATCAACAACAGTTTGAGTTTTTAAATAACTTAACATTTGTTTACTTTTTTCATAAATCATTACCGAATTAACAGGTCTAGCTTTGTAATTACCCACCCAATCTAAATCAATTGCATTACAACTTACCCAAATTAAATTTTCAATTTTATTAAATTCTTTGGCAATTAATTCTACCATAAATTCAGGAACAGTTGATGCTGTTTTCTCGCCATTATATTCATCTGGATAACCATTAAAACTAATAAGTTTCTGATATATTTCTTCTCCAAAAAAGCGAATTATTTTACTTTTTTTTGATTTAATGATTTCAATATTTTGAGAAATTGGTCTAGGAGCAAAATCCACTACACCAATATGTGCAATTACAAATTGATAGTTTTTAGAGGAGTTGTGATAATACTCTAAGAAGTCATAAACCGTTGTAGTCCTTTCAGGACATACATAAGCATCTGTTTTAAAATTCTTAACAAAGTACTTCGTGTACCATGAAAAAGCGTTGTATTTATGAGTTAGTTTGGTTACATCGAAACCACGAGAATCTGTAAATATAAATACTGAAGGCTTAGACGCATTTTTTAATTTATAAAAAGCTAACCTTAGTTTAATAACTAGAGATAATAAGAAATAGAATATTTCACTCAATTTCCTTTTCACTTCTAGTTATTTGAATAGTGAATTAAAATCTACTCTATTGTAAACATCTAAATTACCACCAACAGTAGCATTAATAACCTCCCTATCATCCAATTCAAACATTAGTTTTGCTAAACGATAGCTTTTTAAAACATTGTGAAGTTTTGGATCGTGCCATTTTTTACCCTTTCCAAAATAATCAGGGTGAAAATGGTTGACATCATCCTCAGTACTTTCAATAACATTGCCATCTACTTTAGCGCTATCAGGTATATTATAGCTAAAATCCATACCTATTAAATAAACCTTAGAAAACCCTAAATAATATGCTAATTGTAAATTAACTATGGTTACTGATTGACCACAAAAAGCTTCCTCAGATAAATCTTGAGAGAACCTTGGAATCTCATAATAAGGACTAGTATCATTATAAAATGAGTAATCTAAATTTAAGAAATAGCGATTATCTCCTTTTTTGAATTTTGATTTAAACTTAGATGGAAAAAACATGTAATCACATTGATAATCATTAATCTCATTAATATTATCGTTTATAACATGCGGATCTTCTACTACATAGAAACTTGGCTTATAGCCCATTTCTCTTGTTTTATAGTAAATAGAATTTACTGCAAAACTATACTCATTTTCTAAAAGCTTTAAATCAATTTTATTTAAAGATGGCCCATTACCAACTATAAAACAACGCTCTCCTTTAAATTTATCCTTCAGTTTAGCAATTTCAGATTTGCTTCGACTCATTTTCCCTGGTTGGTCGATTAAACTATTAGGAACTAATTCTTTTATTTTTTTCTTCAACATATCTTATCCCTGTGTTTTATAATCCATTAAATGACCAATAGCACTCATACCCATAGCTAAAACCGCTTCCTTAGCGTTTCCACCAATATGAGGAGTACAAATTAGGTTCGGTAGTTTTAACAACTCTAAATTAGTAGGAGGCTCCTCCTCGTAAACATCCAATGCAGCAGCTCTAATGTTCCCCCTAGATAAAGCATTAAATAAATCATTCTCTTCTACTATTCCTCCTCTTGCTGTATTTAGTATAATAGCATTTGATTTCATCATATCAAATGACTTTTTATTTAAAATATGCTTTGTATCTTCTGTTAAAGGTGTATGAACAGTTATTACATCACAATTCTTAAAAATATCCTCTTTAGAACTTTCAATTAAACCATTCTCTGAGTAAAAGTCATCCTGATTAATAATATCGTTAACCAATATTTTACAGTTAAATGGTTGTAGCATTTTAACCAATTCCTTCCCAATAAAACCAACTCCAATAATACCAACTGTTTTACCAGTTAGTTGTTCTCCACCATCTTTTTGCCAGTTACCATTACTTAACAGGTTTGAAGTTTGATACAAATTACGTAATAAAGAAAGTGCATTTCCCATTACCATTTCTGCAACTGAGATTCTATTCACTCCACCAGTCCACCCTATTCTTACATCATGCTTTTTACAAGCTTCTAAATCAATATTATTTAACCCTACACCATATTTTGCTATAATTTTTAAATCCGGTAGTTGAGTTAACACCTCATCATCAATTTGATCAAGCCCAACAATAGCAGCATTAAATCCTTTTAAATATTCTACCAATTCTGATTTAGAAAATCTTAATCCATCACTATTCAGTTTAGCATCAGGAAATTCAACTGCCATTTTTGCAATTAAATCAGGGTGTTTTGAAAATGAAGGTGATGTTACTGCTACTCTCATTAATTGATTTTTTTTATTACCGATTCCAAACTTAGTAAATCCTTAATTTTTATAACGTTTTTATTTGCAAAAAGTGCTTCATTCTCTTCATGTTCACGTAATACAAAATGTAAATTATGATGTATTGCCGCATCATAATCAGTTGTTGCATCTCCAATAAAAACAATCTCAGCATTAGTCAAACCTATTTCAAGTATTAATTGACTACACCATTTAATTTTATTAGTAGGAGAGCCACAAATCTGTTTAAACAAACTAGTTATTTCTAATTGATCACAAATCTGTTCAATCTCATTTTGGGGTGTCCCAGTAATAATGTATTGCTGATATTCATCACCTAATTTCTGAATAGTGTTTAAAGCTCCTTTTACATAAGGACTTTCAACTACTTTTTTTAATACTAAATCAGAAAATTTTTGAGCCCACAACTGAAGTTCACCATCTGAAATATTAATACCTAAATGTGTTTTATGCCAATATCTTATTTTTTCAAAACGAGAAACTCCACCATGTTCAATATGATATTGTTCTACTTTCTGGGCTATCTCTTCTCCAAACTCTATGTATAAATCATAAAATGCTTTTGATTTAATGTCAGTAGATTCTTTAATTACTCCATCAAAATCGTAAAATATAGCTTTTATCATGCTGTTTTTGCAATTATAGTTACCGGTGCCCCATCAGCTTTATCAAGCATAAGCGGAGCAATAATTACCTCGTTAAATTTTGTTTGAGCAGTTACTTGAGTTAAGTCTACTTCCTCAACTATTAAAATATCATTCTCAATTAAATATTGTTTATGAGCTTCTCTCCCCGTTTCTCTTTGCTGGTATGAGTTCATTGAAATTAAATCAAAAGCAATGGCTTTTAAATTGGGAAAGTGTTGTTTTAAATAATTAGCCGTTTCAGGGTGAAATCCAAAACCAAACTCCCAATACTCATCAGTATATCGCTTATCGCAGAAGCCTGTTTTTATGAACAATAATTCTACATTAGAGTTTATATGCTCTATTTCAAGATCTTGATTTTTAATTAAATAATCTGTTACATTATTTGCATTAACCTCAACTAAACCAACCTGATAATAAATAAAATCAGTTACCGAATAATCTGTTGATCTTTTTCCATCAGAAGAAAAATGGTAGGGATAATCAATGTGGGTACCATAATGAGTTGGCATTTCAAATACAGTATTGTTGCTTGTATCGCCACAACACATATCTCTTACTTGAGAAATTTTAAATCGATCCCCATTACCATATCCAAAGGCTTTATCATTTAATGGGTAAGATAAAAAAAGTGTGTTACTCATTGTTATTTACAATTTCGTTGGCTTCTTGTATACAAGCTAATAAACCCTGCCCCATTTCTACATAAGGATTAGGAGTTAATTTTTGACTAGTTTTTGCAGTAAAGCTATAAGGAGTGTACTTGTAATGATTTTTATATCCATCAGCTAATAGATTAATAGTTAGCGTATCGCCTAATATTTCGTTAATCATTTTAAATAACTCTCCTCGCTTAATTCGCTCTACACCAGTTAACACCAAATGTTTGTTTTTATGTTCTGCGTTTTCTATAACATCAGCTGAAAGTTTTGCAGCATCAATTGCATGAATGTACTCTCTTACTTCTTCACCATCTCCTGCATGATTAATCTCACCAGATTTTATTGCATTTTTAACCAAATTAAAGATATAGTTATTCTCAAAATCTCTCTCACTATACAATGATCCATAACGTAAAATAGTATAATCCAAATTGTATTTTTCTTTGTATTCTTCTACAATTTTTTCAGAAGATAGTTTGGACAAACCATAAAAAGAACCTTTACTGCTCATTGCATAAGCACTACTAGCATAAACAAAATGTTTAACCTCATGCTTTACACATAAATCAATAATATTTAAATTCCCCATCACATTCAGCTGAAAAGCCGAAACAGGATTTTCAACTGCTTTTTCTAAACTAGCAAAGCCAGCTAAATTATAAACGACATCAAACTTATGCTCAGCAAATAGTTGTGTTAAATGTGCAACATCTAAAATATCTGTTTTAATAAATTTATCTGTAGGTATATGAGCTGACTCATTAATGTCTAATGCCAACACATCATATCCGCGTTCTAACAATTCTGTAACTAAATAACTACCTAAAAAACCTGTACCTCCAAAAACTGCTATCTTCATATTAATCTATTTTTTAAGTAATGCCATTTGCTCTCTTGCTTTATCTCCTAAAAAGAAAAAGTCTAAAGAAAAAGCTAAGAAAGTATATCCTAAATCTATTTTTGCTTGTGTAAAACTATAATCAGATTGAATTACATGTGCACCTTTAGGTTTATTTAAAGCATCACAAATTTTGTCATATTTTGCAATAGCCTCCTTTACTTCTGGCAAATCATATTGCCCAGGTTTATTCATAGAAGCCGACAAATCATAGGGGCCAATTAATGTAGAATCTATTTCTTCAACCGAAAGTATTTCTTCTAAATTATTAATTGCATCAATATGTTCTATTTGAGCAATTACAACAATATCATTCTTTAAGGTTTCTTGGTATTTATCAAACCCAAGTCCATAATCTTGAGCTCTTGATAAACCAACGCCTCTTTTCCCAAGTGGTGGGTAATAAACATGGTTTACTAAATCTTGTGCCTCTTGTTTAGATTTAATCATAGGTACAATAATTCCATCTGCTCCTGCATCTAAAACACGTTTAATAATAACTTCATCATTACCGTATACTCTTACAAATGCTTTTATTCCTTTGCCTTGAATAAAGCCTATTAAATTCTGAACACTTTCTATATTTACTGCAGAATGCTCAATATCAATAGTCAACCAATCGAAACCAGCGGTTGCCATAATTTCAATTACAGCTTGATTAGGAATTGTTACCCAACTACCTAAGGTTAATTGCTTATTTCTTATTTTTTGTTTTAAATTCATTACTTCACTAAGTTAAGTTTTTGAATAGTCTCTGCTAAAATAAAATCTTGCGGTTCATCAATATCTATTGCTTCAATTTTATCAATTTCAAACATTGTTGGGTTTACCCCTATTCTCTTATTGCCTGCATTAACAAACGATTCTTTTGTAAAGATAAAGATATTAGAATTCTCTTCAAAAAGAGGTGGCAAATCTTGTGTCCTGATTAATTCGTCAGGGTTATGATTAACAGGCTTACCATCTTTCCAATACAAACGTGTTTGTAGCTTAGTAACCGAAAACAGTGAGTCTGAAGTTGAGCTATTAAATTGCTCAATTGATTGAGATACTGTATCAGTTTTTAATAAAGGGTTTGTGCTATGAGTTTGAAGGTAAATATCACCATCAGAATTATCTAAATCATTAGCTATAACATCATTCATTGAAACAAAGTCTCCACATATTTCTTGTGGCCTTTGATGTATTTTTACTTTAGAAAAAAAAGAAGCCGACTCTGCTATCTTTTCACTATCAGTATTAATAATTACCTCATCTATTAATTTACAATTTTGTAAAGACTCTAAAACATGATGAAACAATGGCTTCCCATTAAAATCTTTCAAGTTTTTATTTGGTACTCTTTCGGAGTTACCTTTCATCGGTAATAGCGCTATTATTTTCATGCTTTTTTAAAAATTTTATTCCATAACTTATCTATCAAATCATTCATTTCTTTAGAAGATTTAAATAAGTAATTCCCTCCAATAAAAATAAAGGTAATGATTAAACTATTAATAGCTATTTCTATAAAATTATTTGTTGTTATAACAGGCTTTATATAAAATACACCCATTACAACTAAAGCGGTAAGAGCAAT
>CBDUPT010000057.1:0-10168 GCA_965369165.1 uncultured Flavobacteriales bacterium
TCGGACTAAGTAATTACTTAATTGGTAAAGCCAACCTTGAAGATATTACCCAATCTACATCTTTTAAAAACCTTGACCTAATCTCTTCTGGACCAGTCCCTCCGAACCCATCTGAGCTACTATCATCAGAAGAATTTGTTAAATTAATGGATATTTTAAAAGAAAAATACGATAGAATTATTATTGATACCTCTCCTATTGGATTAGTATCTGATGCCAGATTATTAATTGATTATTGTGACATTGTTTTATTTGTATTACGACAAAAATATACCAACAAAAACACTTTTGAAAAAGTTGTAGCTGATTTAACCACTGACAAGAGTAAAATAGGGATTTTGGTAAATGATATTAAATATAAAAAATCCATCTATGGGAGTTATGGTTATGGTTATGGCTATGGTTATGGCTATGGTTATGGTTATGGGCAAGGGTACTATGGTGAAGAAACAACGAAAAAGAAGTCTATTTTATCAATTTTAAAGAAAGGAAAATCTTGATGAATAAAGATGAAGATTGGGACATAATATTAAAACCAAAACGAGGACTGTTTTCTATTAATTTAAAACAAGTTTACGATTACAGAGACTTACTTTTTTTATTTGTTAAACGCGACATCATAACAACCTATAAACAGACAGTTTTAGGACCAATTTGGTTTTTTATACAACCAATACTTACAATGCTTATTTATGTTTTTATTTTCGGCAATGTAGCACAAATATCTACCGACAATATTCCACAACCACTTTTTTATATTTCTGGTATTATTATGTGGAATTACTTTGCTAGTTGTTTTAGTCAAACAGCCAACACTTTTGTTGGAAATGCTGGTATTTTTGGTAAAGTTTTTTTTCCACGATTAATCGTCCCTTTATCTCAAGTTACTTCTAATCTTATTAAATTTTGTATTCAATTTTCTTTGTTTATTGCACTATTCCTCTATTATTACTTTAATAACGACAATATTACTCCTTCTTTACTTATTTTATTACTCCCACTTTTACTAATAATAATGGCTGGAATGGGCTTAGGTTTTGGGTTAATATTTAGTTCTTTAACTACAAAATATAAAGACTTAAAATTTTTAATGCAATTTGGCATTCAATTATTAATGTATGCAACACCTGTTATATATCCACTTAGTACAATTCCTAGCAAATATCAATTTTGGTTCAAATTAAATCCATTAACTCATATTATAGAAACTTTTAAGACAGCATTTTTAGGCAGTGGACAGTTTTCATTAATAGGTTTGTTGTACTCATTATCTTTTACGATTATTGCTTTATTTATAGGAATAATTATTTTTAATAAAACTGAACAAAATTTTATGGATACTGTTTAAATACTTTTTATAAAAATGAAGAATAACATAGCCATAAAAATTGAAAATTTATCTAAACAATACCGTTTAGGAGAGGTAGGTTCGGGTTCTTTAGGAGAGGACATAAATCGTTTTTATGCAAGAATAAGAGGTAAAGAAGACCCCTACAGCCTTGTTGGACAAACCAACGACCGAACATCTGAAGCTGAAAGCAACTATGTATGGGCATTAAAAGACATTAACTTTGAAGTTAAACGAGGTGAAGTATTAGGTGTTATAGGTAAAAATGGAGCAGGAAAGTCCACCTTGTTAAAATTAATTTCTCAAATTACAGCTCCTACAACTGGCACAATAAAAGCTAAAGGTAGAATTGCCTCTTTGTTAGAGGTTGGAACAGGTATGCACCCTGAAATGACAGCTCGAGAAAATATATTTTTAAATGGTGCCATTTTAGGTATGACTAAAAAAGAAATTAAAGCAAAGTTTGATGAAATTATAGATTTTGCTGGTTGCCAAATGTATATTGACACCCCTATTAAAAGATTTTCATCTGGAATGAGAGTTAGGCTAGGATTTGCGGTAGCAGCCTTTTTAGAACCAGAAATATTAATAGTTGATGAGGTTTTAGCTGTGGGAGATGCTGAGTTTCAGAAAAAAGCCATTGGCAAAATGAAAGATGTAAGCAAAGGAGGGGATAGAACTGTTTTATTTGTTAGTCATAACATGGCAAGTGTAACCAACCTATGCAATTCTGCTATCGTTTTAGAGAATGGTACCATCACGTATACAGGAACAGCAAATGATGCAGTGGATTTTTATTTAAACAATAATGAAAACACCTTAATAAACAATCTTAAATGGGATTTAAATGATGCCCCAGGTAATGATAAAATAAAAGTTTTAGAAATTAAGGTTGCTAATAAAAACAATGACAATAAATTTTATATTGATTCAAAACTTACTTTATTCTTTACTTTATACTCTAATATTGAAGGAGCTACGATTGACGCCACTATTAGAGTTAAAAATTCTCAAGAAACAGTAATTTTTTCAGATGGTAAATTATTAGCAGAAAACAAGAACTCAAAAAAAGGTATTTATAATATATCGCTAGATTTACCCCATAAACTGCTAAATAGTGATATTTATAGTATTGATTTAATTGTTGGAGAAAACAGAAGATATGCTCTTTTAAATGAACAAAACATATTAAACTTTGAGATATTATTTGGAGGAGATATATTAAATGATAGACGTAAATCTGGTATTTTATACCAAGAATTAAATTGGAGAGTGAAGCACTCTAATATTTAACTTAATAACTTATAATAAATATGAAATTACCTTTTAATTCTAAAGATGTTAATTTTCCTGACTTCATGATAGTTGGTGCAGCTAAAAGTGGCACCACTTCTTTAGATGCTTATTTAAAAGAACATCCTGATGTTTTCATGCCTTGGTTTAAGGAAACATGGTTTTTTCATCTAGTAGATAATCCTAACAAAGCCATATTAAAAATCTACCCTTTTTTACCAACTAATATATTGTCTTACCTCGGTTTATTTGCTGATGCAAAAACTAACCAAGTTTGTGGAGAAGCTACTCCTTCCTATTTATATTATCATGATTTAACAATAGCTAACATAAAAAAATATCACCCAAACTATCAAAAACTTAAAATAGTTATCATTTTAAGAGAACCTATTGACAAAGTTATCTCTCACTATAAATTTGCCAGAAAAGGAAATTTAGACCCTAAAAAACTATCTCTATTGGATGCTTTAAGGGTTGAAAAAGAAAGAATGGAAAAAAACAAAGTTTTACCTGATTTATTTTACACAGATAACACCATGTACTATAAGCAAGTTAAGGCATACCAAGATAACTTTAAAAATGTAAAAATATTTTTGTATGAAGAGTTAAAAGAAAATCCAAAAAAACTAATAAAAGAGCTTTACGATTACATTGGTGTTAACAACTCATTTATTCCCAATACTTTAGGAAAAAGATTTAACCCCTCTAAAAATGTTATGATTCCGCGTAATAAAGGAGCAAAATACATTATTAACAGGGAACAAAAAGCTTTAAAATTTATACCTCAATTCTTTTTTGATAAAATAAAACCCTTACTTTTAAAAGAAGAGAAGATTGATCCTAAAGCAATTGAAATGCTTAAAACAAAATTTAAACAAGATGTTATCAATTTACAAAGTATAATTGACAGAGATATCAGTCATTGGATAAAGAAATATGAATAAACCATACATTATAACATTCCCTAAACTAGGAAATACTTCCTTAGGATACATTTCTGTTGCAGAGAAAGAAAATTTACCTTTTACTCCTCAACGAATTTATTGGACTTATTATACACCTGAAGATGTTGAACGAGGAGGTCATGCTCACATAGATTTAGAACAGATATTAGTTGCCGTTTCCGGGAAAGTTGATTTAAAAATAGAAACCATAACTGGTGAAATATTTGAATTTGTATTAGATTCACCTCATAAAGGAGTTTATATTCCAAAAAAAAGTTGGCGTACCATGAAGTACACTCACAATGCAGTTCAAATGTGTATTGCAAGTATAGAGTATGATGAAAAGGATTACATTAGAGATTATGATGATTTTTTAAATCTTAAAGTATGAAGTTTAACAATTTTAATGTAAACATTAGTAAAAAGGCAGAGATTGGCTCTAATGTTAAAATAGGGGATAACACCATTATTTATGACAATGTCATTATTGGTGATAATTCTATCATAGCTAATAACTGTGTAATTGGCGAACCTAATTCCAGTTATTATTCTGATGAGAGCTACATAAATCCTAAAACTATAATAGGAAAAAATTCTTTTATTAGAAGCCATTGTATCATTTATTCAGATTCTGTTTTTGGCGAACATTTTTCTACAGGTCACAGGGTTACAATAAGAGAGAATAGTATATTCGGCAAAAACTGTAGATTAGGTACACTTTCTGACATTCAAGGACATGTGAAATTTGGTGATTATTGTTGGTTACATAGCAATGTTCATATTGGTCAACAATCAACTATTGGAAATTTTGTTTTTATTTATCCTTATGTTGTTTTTACTAACGATCCTCACCCACCTTCCAACATATGTAAAGGTCCCTCTATTAATGATTTTTCTCAAGTAGCTGTTGGGTCAGTTATATTACCTGATATTAAAATTGGCAAACATTGTTTAATAGGAGCTCAATCTCTTGTAAATAAAGATGTTACAGATTATTCTTTATTTGCTGGTAATCCTGGAAGGATTATCAAAGATGTTCGAGATTTAAAATCTAAGGAAAATGATAAAAGCCACTACCCTTGGCCATATAATTTTGAAAGAGGAATGCCTTGGGAAGATATAGGGTTCAATAAATGGAAAATTAAAAATGGCTACGAAAATGATTAAATTCTTAGATCTTCAAAAAATTAATCAACAATATAAAACAGAAATTGAAAGTAAATTAATTGATGTTTTTAACAGTGGATGGTATTTACAAGGAAAGGAAAATCAAGAATTCGAAAGAAATTTATCTTCATACCTTAATGTACCTTTTGTAGTTGGTGTTGCAAATGGTTTAGACGCTTTACGATTAATTTTAAAAGCGTATATAGAACTTGGTATTATGACTGAAGGAGATGAAATTATTGTTCCTGCTAACACTTATATTGCCTCACTTTTAGCAATTACTGACAACAAATTAGTCCCTGTTTTAATTGAACCTTCTATAAATAATTACAATATTGACTCCAATAATATAGAAGCTAAAATAACAACAAAAACAAAGGCTATTATGATTGTTCATCTTTATGGTCAAATAATTTTTAATAATCAATTAAAAGAAATAGCAACAAAACATCAACTAAAAATAATAGAAGACAATGCTCAAGCAATTGGTGCAGAAAAAAATGGAGTAAAATCTGGGAATTTAGGTGATGCTGCTGGGTTTAGTTTTTATCCTGGCAAAAATTTAGGTGCTCTAGGTGACGGTGGAGCTGTAGCTTGTCAAGATAAAATATTAGCAAATACTATTAGAGCTATTGCTAATTATGGGTCTAACCAAAAATATGTTAACGATTATAAAGGCCTAAATAGCAGGTTGGACGAATTACAAGCAGCGGTTTTAAATGTAAAGCTCAAATATATTGATGAAGATAATGAAAAGAGAAGGAGCATTGCTAAGCGTTATTGTGCAGAAATTACCAACACCAATATAATCCTTCCTCAATATCCAGATAATGAACTAGAACATGTGTGGCATTTATTTGTAATTAGAAGTTCTAATAGAGAAGCTCTTCAAAATTATTTAACCAAAAATAATATACAAACATTAATACACTACCCTATCCCTCCTCACAAACAAAAAGCCTATATAGAGTATAACAACTTAGCATTACCGATAACTGAAAAAATACATAATGAAGTTTTAAGCCTACCAATAAGTCCAGTATTAAATGAAGAAGAAGTTAGTTATGTAATCAAAATATTAAATAATTATAATGGCTAAAAACATTTCAAATTCAATATTTAAGTTATTACATAATCTAACTATTAAACTTTTTTATAAAAACAATATATTAGGGCTTATTACGGGAAAATTAGTTCAATTTTTTACCAAGAATAATTACAGAGTAGTTAAAAGAGGTTATTTAGATTCACTTCCATCAAGAGTTACGATAAAAAATGACGAAAAAAGTTTTGTCATTGAACCTTCCGAAAGTGACAAATCAGAAAAAAAAGTAAATAAACTTCTAGCAAGTTTAGGATATAATATTATTACAAATGGAAGTGTAGATGGTCACTCCCCTTTTGTGATGGTTAATGATATTTTATATAAACAAAAATACTATACTGGCCATTCAGAAAAAGAAGTTGGTTATAAAACACGCTTAGTACTACGAACAATCAAAAATTATATATATATAGATTGCCAAAAACCTTTACAAAAGCACGACAAGGGGTTGTTTTTAGGTGGTAGCTGGCCTTATAATTGGTACCATTGGGTAATTGAAATTTTATCTAAAATTGAAATTTTACAATTCTTACCTAATGAGTATCACTCCTACCCTATTTTAGTTCCTGATGTAATAGAAAAATTAAAAAACCATAAAACATTATTAAAAAGTTTGTTCCCAAATAATGAAATTATTTATTTAGATGAATATCGTTGGCATAAAGTCAATAAAATTGTTTGGCTAGATTGTCCAACTATTAATAGCCCTAGTTTTAGAGGAATTCCAAAAGAATTCAAATTAATCGATACCAATATTCATTGGGAAATAATGAAATCTTTTCAAACTAGATTAATTGATTTAATTCCTAAAAAACAATCAGCCCATAAAAGAATTTTTTTAGCGCGTAAACAAGAAAAACGGACATACAATCAAGATGAAATTTTTAAAATGCTTAAAAAGTATAATTTTTCTGCTATATATTTAGAAGATTTATCCATCTCAGAACAGCAAAGCGCTATAAATGGAGCTGATTTTATTGCTGGTCCTACAGGAGCCGCATGGACCAATTTGATATTCTGTAAAGAAAATACCAAAGCACTAATTTGGATGCCTGAAGTAGTTAAAAATGTAAGTGTTTTTGCTAATTTAGCTCATCTTTCTAATAGTAGTCTAGTCCATTATTACTTCCCTTGTAAAGCTAAAAGTTGGTCTGAATTTATGCACCAAGATAGTAAAACTACATTAGACGTAAAAAAAATTGAGAATATTATTATTAAAATGCTTAATTAAAAATTTATACCAGTCATGAACCCTAAAGTATCTATAATTATTCCTTGCTACAATATGGGAGTATATCTACAAGAAACTATTGACAGTGTTATTTCTTACCCTAATTCTGATGATTATGAACTCATTATTGTAAATGATGGATCAACTGATTCCCAAACCATTGATCTTTTAAAGTCACTAGAAGATAAAGGTTTTTTTATTTTAAATCAAAAAAATGCGGGTCCTGCAAAAGCTCGAAACAATGGAATAAAACTGGCAAAAGGTGAATATATTTTACCTTTAGATGCTGATAATCGAATTAGACATAACTACATAAGTGAAAGTATAAGTATCTTCGAAAAAGATGCTGATATTGATATTATTTACGGCAATCATTATCGATTTGAAGAAGAAGATGAAGTAATGGTTCCACCCGATTTTAGTTTCCCAAGGTTATGTTATAAAAATTTCATTGATAATTGTGCAGTTTTTCGAAAAACATTATGGGAAAAAACAGATGGTTATGATGAAAGTAAAAATGTAATGGGGTTTGAAGATTGGGATTTTTGGCTAAGATGTTCTGTTCAAGGTGCTAAATTTTACCACCTTAATGAAGTAACTTTTGACTATAGGGTTAGAAAAATATCTTTGTCAACTGATGTTAACCATAAAATAGAATCCATTTATAATTATATATTTTCTAAAAAAGAATTGGCAATTACAACATCAGTACTAGATAATTATAAAGAAGCTAAAAATTCTAAACACCTGAGAAATTCTATGGAGTATAGAGTGGGAAAGGTAATTTTAAGCCCCATAAGGTTTTTTCAAAAAATAGTATCAAAATAATGAGTGTTAAAATATCCATAATTATCCCCTGTTACAATATGGGTGAGTACCTACAAGAAACTATCGATAGTGTTACTTCATACCCCAATAATAATGATTATGAATTAATTATTATTAATGATGGGTCAACCGATTCTCAAACAATTAAACTCTTACAAACATTAGAGACTAAGGGTTTTTTTGTGTTAAACCAAGAAAATAAAGGATTAGGTACTGCAAGAAATAATGGAATTAAATTGGCTAAAGGAGAATATATTCTTCCTTTAGACGCTGACAATAAAATAAGACATATATACATATCCGAAAGCATTAAAATTCTTACTTCTAACCCAAAAATTGATATTGTATATGGAAATAGAAAAAATTTTGGTGAAGAAGAAAAGATAGTGACCCTATTCGATTTTAATTTCCCATTTTTATGCAGCAAGAATTATATAGATGCATGTGCCGTATTTAGAAAAAGTATTTGGGAAAAAGTAAATGGTTTTGATGAGAAAATGCCCGTAATGGGATTTGAAGATTGGGATTTTTGGCTAAGGTGTGCATTACAAGGAGCAAAATTCCATCACTTAAACGAGGTAACTTTTGATTACAGGGTTAGAGAAAATTCTATGATAACTGAAACATATAGTAAAGAAGAAATTATTCTAAACTACATGTTTGCTAAAAAAGAGCTTTCGCTAATGAAACCCATAAAAGATACATATATCGAAGCAAACAACGCAAAACACCTTAGAAATTCTATGGAATATAGATTGGGGAAAATTATATTATCTCCCATAAGATTTTTACAAAAAAAATAAATAATGAATTCCTTAGTCTCCATTATCGTTCCAAATTATAATCATAGTAATTTTCTAAAACAGAGACTTCATAGTATATATAATCAAACATATCAAAATATTGAGGTTATCCTTTTGGATGATGCTTCAACTGATAATAGTCTTAACATCTTAAAATCATATCAAAATCACGAAAAAACAGCTCATTTAATTATTAATAATACAAATGGAGGGAATCCTTTCAAACAATGGCAAAAGGGTATTAAGTTAGCTAAAGGTGATTTAATATGGATCGCAGAAAGTGATGATTTTTCATCACTTGATTTTCTAAATAAAGTAGTACAACCTTTTTTCGAAGATAAAAAAATTGGTTTATCATATTGTCAGAGCATTATAATAGATGAAAACAATAATGAACTTTATAACAATATTAATTGGACAAATGATTTGGAAGAAAAAAGATGGAGTACCGACTATATAAATGATGGGAAAAATGAATGTATAACTTATTTATTGTATAAAAACACCATTCCAAATGCTAGTGCTACCGTTTTTAAAAAATCATTAATAAGCTCATACCCAACTGAATTTAAAATATTAGGGGATTGGTATTTCTGGATTTCAATTTTATTAGAAACCAAAATTTCATTTTGTGCCCAACCTCTAAATTTTTTTAGAAAACATAATCTAACAACCAGAGAACATAACACCCCTGCAAAAAAAAAATTAAGAATTAATGAAGGATTTAAAATAATTCTTTTTATAAAACCACATATTTCTATTTCACAATTTAATGAAAGAATTAAACATCATTACCGATGGTATCTAAGAACACTATCTTTAAAAAAATTAATCTATCATTTTTTTTATCCATATAATTCTTTTGCTATAAAATTAAATTACAGTATGCTTGTATCTTTATCAATAAAAGAATTCATTTATCGATTAAAACATAAAATTAATCATGCCTAAAAAAAGAAAATTAGCCATACTATCCCCTTCACAAAATGCTTATTCAGAGACATTTATACAGGCTCACAAAAATTATATTAATGCTAATATAAAATACTATTTCAAAGGCATCATCCCTCAAAACTTAGAAGGGTATGGAAATATTAATCCAATTTTAAAAAAAGGAGTTAATAAGCTAATTAGCCACTTAAAAAAAGATGTTTTGTTAGCTGAAAGAACAGCTTTAAAAAATTCTTTTAAAAAAGAAAAAATTGAGGTTGTACTTGCCGAATATGGAAACCTAGCATCCGAAGTAGTTCCTGTATGTAAAGAGCTTAACCTTCCATTAATTGCTCATTTTCATGGTTTCGATGCTAGCGTTTATGATGTGTTAGAAGAATATAATAACTATAATAATTTATTTGAATATGCTACAAAAATAATTGCTGTTTCAGAAGTAATGGAAAAACAATTACTATCCATTGGATGTCCTAGGGAAAAATTAATATTAAATACTTA
>CBDUPT010000058.1:0-9870 GCA_965369165.1 uncultured Flavobacteriales bacterium
ATCCAGTTTGTGTTGGAAGATTTACCGTACCAATTATTGCCAAAATTTAAGACAATCTCTGGATGGTTTTTAGAGATATCATTTAAATGATTAGCTACACTTTTTCTAACGTACTCAGAGTCATCATTTTTTAAATTTTCTAATATAGGTAAACAAGGAGATGGGTCTTTAATGAATTCTCTTAATGGGGTAGCCCAAGGTAATCTAGGTCTACACCCTTCAGATGATAACCTTCTTAGATGTTCATTTTTGTGATTACTCCATTCTAGCATTTGCTGCATTGTTTCTTTAGGATATTTCTCAATAAAAGGGCGAATGGCAAACTCGGCTGTAGATTGTTGTGTGAAAATTTCCATTGCCTTAATGGACGTAGTAAAATCGTTTAATCCAAATTGTTCAACAAAATTTGGAAAAACAAATGCAGGTAATCCTTTATAGTTTAATGAAATTTCAGATAAAATTTTTATCTGCTTTTTGTAAGGTAGTTGTATATGTTCATTCATTTGATGGGAAATACACTTCACTCTATCTTTGAGTTCTCTTTGTTCCCATTTATCATTAATGATGCTTTTAACAAAAGATTTTTTGTCAAAAAAAGAAGCCTTTGCTGATAACTTTAATGCTAAATCATCAACAAAGGCTTTGTTATATTCGTCTTTTAAATTCAAGCTACCAAATCATAACCCTTAAACTATCAGGAGCTACCATAGCACCTTCTTTACATCCAAATGCACTACTAAACTCTAGTAGGTTGGTTAAAGGGCCATTTGTTCTAAAACGAGTAGGAGAGTGATAATCATTTTTCACTTGCCAAATTAAGAACTCATCAGTAGCGTTTGTGTGCCATACTTGAGCCCATCCTAAGAAAAATCTTTGTTGGTAAGTAAATCCATCAATCATAGGGTCTTCTTTTCCTTCCATAGCTTTTTCTAAAGCATAATATGAAAGAGTAATACCTGCGATATCTGCAATATTTTCACCTAAAGTTAACGCTCCTTGCACATTATTCCCTTCAGCTACTTCGTATTTATCAAATTGATTCACAAGTCTTGCAGTTAACTCAGAAAACTTTGATCTATCTTCATCTGTCCACCACATATTTAAATTACCATCTCCATCGTATTTACTTCCTTGGTCATCAAATCCGTGAGAAAATTCATGGCCAATAACACCACCAATACCACCATAGTTAATTGCAGGATCAGCATCAGGGTTAAAAAATGGTGGTTGTAAAATAGCAGCAGGGAAAACAATTTCATTCATAGTTGGATTGTAATATGCGTTAATTGTTTGAGGATTCATGCCCCACTCTCCTTTATCAATTGGTTTTCCTAATTTATTAACCATTTTATTATAACCAAATACTCTCATGTTCATAACATTTTGAGCTAATGCATCAGCAGAAATTTCTACTGAACTGTAATCTTCCCATTTATCAGGATAACCAATTTTATAAGTGAATTTACTTAGCTTTTCCATGGCTTTCATTTTTGTTGAATCGCCCATCCACTCTAATTTTTTCACTCTTTCTTTAAATACCTCATTTATATTGGCAATCATATCTAACACTTGTTGTTTAGATTCTTCAGGAAAATGTTTTTCAACAAATAATTTTCCAAGTTGTTCACCAACAGTTCCATCACATTTTTCTAAAGCTCTTTTCCATCTAGGTTTCATTTGTTTTGTTCCTCTCAATGTTGTAGCATAGAAATCAAATTTTTGTTGCTCAAAATCAGAACTTAAGTTTGATGCCATATCATTCAATAAATGCCATTTCATATAAACCTTCCAAGTATCAATAGAGAAATTATTAAGTGCTTCAGCTAATTTATTTATATAATCAGTGTGCCTAACAACCAACTCATTTATACCTTTAATACCGGCAGCTTCAAAAAATGCAGACCAATCTACAACACTGTTTAACTCTTGAAGCTCATCTAAAGTCATTTTGTTGTATGTTAATTCAGGGTTACGTGCTACTGTTTTATCCATAGAATTTTTTGCTAAAACAGTTTCTAGCTCTAGCACCAATTTTGCATTAGCATTAGCAACCTCTTCATCCTCACCAGCTAGCTTAAATATCGCAGCAATGTGTTTCTCGTATTCAGTTAATATCATTTTTTCACGTTCATTCTCTGGAGTATAATAACCTCTGTCAGGTAATCCATACCCACCTTGACCTAAATAAGTGATGTATTGTGTACTATTTTTAGAATCAATATGTACGTAATAAGAAAAAATAGATCCAGACCCAATTCTTTTTAATTTTGTCATGGTTTCAACCAACTCTTGGATATTGGTTACAGCATCTACTTTAGCCATTAAAGGTTCAATAGGTTTTATACCTAATTCATCAGCTTTTGCTGAATCCATTGCCGATGCATAAAAGTCGCCTACTTGTTGTTCGTATGATCCTTTTTCTCCATTGGATTTGGTTGCATCATCTATAATGATTTTAATTTTTTCTTTGTTTGATTCGTCTAAAACACTAAAACTCCCCCATCTGCTTTCAGACTCTGGTACTGGGTTGTCTTTTAACCAATTTCCAACTGCGTAGTGCTCAAAATCTTCACAAGGGTTAATTGTAGAATCAATTTGGCTGACATCAAAAGCAGGAACAGTTATTTTTGTTTCTTCGGTTTGTACGGTTTCTTCAGTACTATCACTACAAGCTATAGTAATTGTCGCAGCAGTTAAACCAAGTATAGTTTTATTTAAAATGTTCATTTTATGAAATTTACGTTATCTTAACATCTAAAGTAAAAATAATAAAAGCAATTGAATTCAATAATATGATAAACGGTTGTTTTTTATGATAAACAAAAAATAGTTGTTAAAATTTATGGAATTTGAAAGCGGTTTGCATCTAACTATCGAATATTCTTAAAATTTAAAATGCAATTGCTAATTATTTGTTTAATTTAAAACTTTAGAAATTATGAAAAAACTAACTATAACACTTTCCCTAATAATTTTTGTAATGAGTAATATGTTTGCTCAGTTAGGTGAGATAAAAGGATTTGTTAAGGATAAAGATTCCGGGGAGCCAATTTTTGGAGCTACTGTATATATTGAACAGGCTGGAACAAAAATAGGAGGAACATCAGATCCAGATGGTAGATTTACAATTAAACCAGTTAGTACAGGAACACACACTGTTTATGCATCAGTTTTAGGGTATAAAAAAATGAAAATATTTGAAGTATATGTTACTTCTAATAAAATTACTTATGTTGATTTTAATATGGAATTTGCAGCAGCAGATTTGGGACCTTATACTGTAGTTGCTGAAAGATATGTTATCCCTTTAATTGATAAAAATGAACCTGGAATACAACATATTACTGCAAAAGAATTAAAGAAAAGTGTAAATAGAAATAATCCAATAATGATAGCAGCTAGTATGCCAGGAGTAACTTTAGCTCCTAATGGTAAAGATGTTTATGTAAGAGGAAGTCGTCCCCAATCAACTCAATTTATAACTGATGGAATGAAATCAATTACTGGAGATATTGGAATACCAGGACAAGCAATTGGTAGTTTAAAAGTTTATACGGGTGGTGTTCCTGCACAGTATGGCGATATCACAGGTGGCGTTATTGTGAGTGAAACTAAAAGTTATTTTGATTTAGCACAAGAATATCAATAAGCATATTGATGAGATTATTTAAGGCAAAAAACATACAATCATTAACCGACAACGAGTTAATTGCTACTTATAAAAGTAAGGGTGATAATGAGTTGGTGGGAGAGTTATACAAAAGATACTCGCACTTGGTTTATGGGGTTTGCCTTAAATATTTAAAAAATGAAGATGAAGCTAAAGATGCAGTATTACAAATATTTGAAAACCTGTTAGAAGATTTAAAAAAGCATGATATCGCAAATTTTAAAAGTTGGTTACATAGCGTAGCTCGTAACCATTGCTTAATGTTTTTAAGAAAAGAACAGACGAAGCAAAAAAGAGTGAACGAATACGAAGCAACTTATCAGCATGAAGAAACTTTTGTAGCACCTTTTGAAGTGCATGATAAGGAAGAAAAAGAAGTGAAGTTGACGAAGTTAGAAGAAGCTTTGACTCTTTTAAAAGATGAACAACGCGTATGTATTCAGTTGTTTTATATTGAAGAAAAATGCTATAACGAAGTAGCAGATATTACAGGATATGAAATCAAAAAAGTAAAAAGTTATATACAAAATGGAAAAAGAAATTTAGCCAACTTAATGTCGGCTTAAACAAAATTAAAATGAAAGAATTACATAACCACATATTTTCAAACACGACTTGCATCTCGAAAGAAACTATGCTTAGGTATATCAATAAACAACTTTCTGTAAAAGAATTACATGAGGTTGAAAAACATATGCTTGATTGCGAATTGTGTAGCGATGCTTTGGCTGGAATAAAATATGCCGAAAATTCTTCAATGCTTTTTGCTATTGACAATCAGATAGATCAGCGCGTAAGGATGGGACAGGCAAAAAGCCCTGTTATGCGAAATTTAATGGTGGCAGCTTCATTATTAGTTATTGTTTTTGGTAGTGTTTTTACATTTAATTATTTTGAAAAAACAGTTGATTCTGAAGCTAACCTAGCAATTACGAATGAGGAGTTACCAGTAACAGAAAAAGAAATTGATATAAATGAACCTAATGAAGAAACATTAGAAGAACCATTGATGGATAATACTGTTGCAAGTGGAGAAAAAAGGTTTGATAATAATACAGAATTGTCTCCTGCAGCACCAGAAATAATAGCTATTGAAGACGCTGAAGAAAGTGAAGATGCTATTATGGATGATATAATAATTGTAGCTGATGAAATGGAAATGGAAGAAGAGCAAAATGAGTTTGAGGTTACGGGTAATAATAGGGTTCAAGAACAAAAGAATAATCAAGGAGCTTCTAATAGTCCAAAATTAAGTGCTGTAACTACTACTGGAACTGCACAACAAGAGGTTGATAAAGATGTTTTAAATAAGAATTTAGATAATTCTAATAAACGGGATAAATCTAAGGATGTGCGTAAGTCTAAATCTAAAAAAGGAGCTTTTAAAAGTAGAGCCAAAGCAAGTGCTCCAGCTTATGGTGCTGATTTAGAAGTTGTGGATGCTGAATTAACTGAAGAGGTTGAATCTGCAAAAGAATATAGAACTACAATTACATTAAGTGATCATAAAGTAGTTAACTATATTGAAGAATATCAAAGAGAATTTGATTTAAAACAGGCGGTTGAAACAAAAACAGAATCTGTTTCTGCTGGGTATGCAAGTGAAGAGGATATGAAAAAAGCAGAGAAAGAGCGAGCTGAAGAAAAAGTTGAAATTACTTATAAAGCTACATTACAAAAAGCTATGGCTTACTACAAAGCACAAAACTATGTAATGGCTTTAGATGAGTTTAATATAATTTTAAAAGAACACCCAGAAGAAGTAAATGGATTGTTTTATGGAGGGTTAAGCTATTATCATTTAGATAAAAATACTGAGGCAGTAGGTAGATTTGATAAGGTTTTAGCAAATAAAAAAACTGAATTTAACCAAGAAGCTAAATGGTACAAAGCATTAACCTTAATTGAGTTAAAACAAACAGATAAAGCAAAAAAACTATTACAACAAATAGTTACTGAGAATGGGTTTTACAAAGCTAAAGCTGAGGAGAAATTGAAAACGTTGAAGTAGATTTCGTTTAACGTCTCGGCTAAGTGGAGTGCGGGATTGAACAGTGAAAATGTTCAATTAGCAACGAAACTGAGCCAAACCAATTTTTATGAATTTACTTATTCAAATATAATTCGTCAAAACTTGTTTTGGCGGATGCATCAAGGAAAACATTCCATTAACCACCAAACCCGCATTACATTTAGCCATTGTTGGCAATAGTATTTATTTTTTATTTAAACATATTCATAAGGTAGTTAATCAATGTTTCTTCCTTTTGAATATCTACTATCTCTAATGAATTCCAATTAACAAGTATCAAATTGTGATTATGTGAAAAATCGGATAAAAAGTTCTTTATGTTATCAAAGTCTTTTGTTGAAACAATGAGATGTTCTATTATCCAAAATTGATTTATGTAACCTGAATATCCTTCTGTTAAGTCAAAGAAGAACTCGAATGCACAGCGGTATGCTTTATCTGTACTTTTTTCATAAGGTAATTTGCTACCTAATTCTCTTTCAATAAATTCTACTTTGTCAATTTTATTAATCTCAAAAAGGTTTTCCAGATTATCAATTGTTATTTTTTTATTAGATAATGGGTTTTTGAATTCACCTCGCTCAACAATGGTCGCAAAGCCATATTTATGTTTTTCAGTCTTCCCGCTAATATGATTTATCAAATTTTGAATGTCTTCTAAATTCTCTTTTGGTAGTAGTTGAACTTGGCAGATGTCGTCTAACCAAACATTAACAGTCGAGTTATCAAATACTGGTTTTTTAATTGGTTTTTCACGACTTAGAAACGAGTTGAGTTTAGTTAAAAAGTTCATTTCGTAGTGGGGTTTTTATATTGTTGCCAACGCTATTCTTGGAAACGTTTAAATGTTTCTTAAAATTGTTGTTAAACGAAGTTATAGTTTTTTTAGGAGAAAGTCAAGTGCTCAATTAATTGCTTGATGTTGGTTGTATTATTAAATGCCTCTAATGCTTTTTGTCTTGTTTCTATTTCTTCTTGGATAAATTCTTGCTGCATTAAATCGGTAATAGCTTTTTTGTATTCAGTTGATGTGTTAGCTATTGTACAACAATCATTTAAATTAGTTCCCTCTAACATTTTGTTGTTGGCAATGCAATGCTTTCCGTTAAACAATACATTTAATAGTTTTAATTTTAATCCAGTAGCTTGCTCGGTGTACAATAAGTTAATTTGAGCATTGGTAATTAATTCGTTTAATTTTTCTTCGCTTGGATTTTCAACCAAACTTATTTCGGGTTTATTTTCAATTAAACTTTTAATTTCTTTATCAGGGTTTAAACCGGCAATTACTAGCGGAACACTTAAATCATTAAATACTTTTTTAATTAAAAAGTTAACAGCATTTTTATTTTCGGTAACACTTAAATTACCATGATAAAGTGCATAATTTCCTTTGTTTAAATCAATAGAAACTTCATTGTGCTGATGAAAAGCTGGAGTATATATAGTGTTTAGTTTGGTATAGGTAGTTTTAAAATAGTCACAATCACTTTTAGATATAGCCAAACTTAAATTAGCATGTTTTAAAATAGGTTCAAATTGTTTTAAGCGTTTGGCTTCAGTTTTAAAATAATGTTTACGTAAATCGTTTTTTTCTGCTTTAGCTAAATTTTTATAATAATGGTGTTCTACATTATGGTTTCTAACAATTTTAAAACGATTTTTAAAAGATTCATCACTTAATAAAAAACAAGTATGTAGCCCTTCAAACAAAATAGGAAAATCGTTTTTCAATAAATTTTCTTTTAAAGATTTATCCGCTCTCGATTTAACAATGTAGGGTAACTTGGATAAAAAAGAAGCTGCTCCAGTTTTACGTTTATAGTAAGTTACCGAAGCACAATAATTATTCAACTCTTTTTGTATGCCTCTACCATATTCATAACAATGTAAATGCACTTGTATACCTTGCTCGTAAAAAGCCTTTACCTTATAAAAAACATCAATTACTCCACCATAATTAGCTGGGTAAGGAACATCAAATGATATAATATTAATGGCTTTCAAAATAAGGTTGAAATTACTTGTTTTTCCTTTTCCCAGTTTAAATTTAAAGCTGCTTTTTTACAGTTATTTTTATAAGTAGTTAATTGAGTTTCGTTGCTTAATATTTGCTCAATTTTTTTAGCAATTTGTTGAGGTTCGTGTGTAGAAATAGTTTCGCCAACTTGATATTGATTCACCAAGTTTGCCATTTCGGGTAAATTACTTACCAAAACAGGAACGTTTGCGTGTATATAATTAAATACTTTGTTTGGTAATGCAAAACGATAATTTAATCCTTTATCTTCTTCTAAACTTAATCCTAAATCAGCTTGAATGGTATAGCTATGTAACTTTTCAAAAGGTACTTCGCCTAACATTTTTACTTTTTCCGTTAAGTTTTCTGATTTAATGAGTTGTGAAATTTCATTAGAAATATCTCCTTTTCCAACAAGGTAAAGCATACAATCGTCAAGGTGATTCATAGCCTTAACCATAAACTCAATTCCTCTATTTACATTTATAGCTCCTTGATAAATGATAACCTTTGTTTTGTCATCCTGAGCACGTTTTGTGTGAGCAAAAGCTTCGAAGGATAAAGTCTCAACTTTAAAAATTGAATCATTTTGCTCAGGAACATTTCTTAATAATTTAACATTAATTCCGTATTCTTTTTGGTATAAATCAGCAATAGATTGACTTACTGTTAACACATGTTTTAATTGAGGTAAAATACGTTGCTCCATTCGTTTCCATATTCGTTGAACTGATGGTCGGTTAACTAGTTCGGGAACTTCAGTAAAATATTCATGACTATCAAAAATCAATTTTTTCTTTTTCCATTTACTTGCTGTGTGGTTAGCTAAAAGAGTATCTAAATCATTGCTCCAAAACACATCTGCTTTGCTAAATAACAAAAAGAAAAATAGTCGCAAATTGTAATTGGCATAAAATAATGGACCTTTATTAAACCAAAGGTTAAAACGTTTTGTTTTATAGCTTCGGTTTAAAGGTAGGCTGTTTGGTAATTTTCTACCTACTAAAACAACTTCAAAATTAAGTTCAGTTAGGGTGTTACAAATTTTAGCTACGCGTTGATCGGTAGTTAAATCGTTAGTAACTGACACTATAATTTTTTGTTGCTTCATTTCAGATGCTAAAAGTAATAAACAATAGTTTATTCATATTTATTTTCGATAAGATGATGTTTTTGCTACCGATGAAATAAATTTGAAAGAAATATCCTTCGAAGCTTTTGCTCACACAAAACGTGCTCAGGATAACAATTTTACATTATGAAAAACATAGCTGTATTAGAGGGTGGTTATAGTCACGAAAAAGTAATTTCTTTATTAAGTGCTGAAACAGTATTTCAAAATATTGATAAAGAAAAATACAATCCAATAAAAGTTAGGATAGATGAAGAAGGGTGGTTTGCTTTTTATCAGGGAGAAAAAATAGCCATTAACCGTAGCGATTTTTCATTTGGTAATGTAAAGTTTGATTTTGCTTTTATTGTTATCCATGGTACTCCTGGTGAAGATGGAAAATTGCAAGCTTATTTTGATATGTTGGGAATGCCTTATTCATCAGCTAGTCATTTAGCTACCACTTTAACGTTTAATAAGTTTGCTTGTAATCAATACCTTAAAAACTTTGGTGTAAAAGTAGCTGAAGCAGTTTTAATTCGTCAAGATGAAGTTTATAATTCTAATGAAATAATTGATAAAGTTGGTTTACCTTGTTTTGTAAAACCAGCAGATGGAGGCAGTAGTTTCGGAGTAACAAGAGTGGTGGAAGAAAGTGAATTGAAAGATGCAGTTTCTTTGGCTTTAGAACATGGTTCACAAGCTATAATCGAAAGTTTTATGAGTGGAAGAGAAGTAACCAATGGAATTTATAAGGGTAAAGAAGGGGTTAAAGTTTTACCTATTACAGAAATAGTTACTAAGAATTCTTTCTTTGATTTTGATGCTAAATACAAAGGAGAGTCTGAGGAAATTACGCCAGCCGATTTGCCATTAGAAATGGAACAAAAAGTAAAAGCTGAAACGAAGCGTATTTATGAAATTTTGGATTTAGATGGAGTTTGTAGAGCTGATTACATTATACAAGGAGAAGAACCTTATTTAATAGAAATAAATACAGTTCCAGGCATGAGTGATGCTAGTTTAATCCCACAAAT
>CBDUPT010000059.1:0-9848 GCA_965369165.1 uncultured Flavobacteriales bacterium
AATAACCAAAAACTTCATTGGTTTTTTTTGCTACATAGGTATTGCTTTGTGACAAGTGATAACTACGAACATAAGCGGAAAAATTTGTTCCAATATTCATCCAATCAGTCAAACTATAATTTAAATCAGCCCATATTGGTAAAGTGAAATTTGCTTCTAATTTTTTGTTTTCACTTTTATAGTAAAAACCTAAAAGCGGAACTACAAAAGGGCCAAATAAGTCGCTGTTATAATACAAACCAGCGTGATATTTAAAAAGATTAGATTTTTTTATTTTATATAAAGCTAAAGCTCCTAATTGAAAATCCTTGCTTTCTAAGTTTTTAAAATCAGACGCAAGTTTTGGAAGTAACATATAGGTTCCACTAACTTTTTCGGAATGATTATATTGATAACCTAATTTAAGTGTTATGGATGATATTGATGAAGTACTAGCTGAAGGATGTAGTTTTAATCTAACCTGTTCAGCAGTTATTCCTGTTATAAAAACATTCTTATTTTTTAAAACTATCGGTAATGTTAGATCTGTTCCAAACTCTTCTACATTGCTATTTCCGCCAATGCTGTCAAAGTTATTATTAGGAGATATTGCATAATGATTTTTTATTAAGTCAACATACTCTTGAGCAAAGATGCTATTTGCAAAAAACAAGAAAAATATGAGTTGAATAATTTTCATTTAAGCTAATTCAAAAACTGTTATTTCTGGCAAAATACCAACTCTTCCGGGATAACCAATAAAACCTAAACCTCTGTTAACATAAATTTGTTGTTTTTGCTTTTGATATAAACCAGCCCACTGAGTATACATATATTGAGATGGGCTCCATTTAAAACCAGGAATTTCAATTCCAAATTGCATGCCGTGAGTATGCCCAGAAAATGTAGCTACAATATCTTTATGATTAGGTAAAACTTGAGCTTCCCAATGGGAAGGGTCATGAGATAATAATAATTTGATATCAGAATCTAAACAGCCATTTTTTGCTTTATTTATATCTCCATATTTTTGAAAACGACCTTTATCTCCCCAGTTTTCTACACCTAAAATAGCCAACCTTTCATTGTTTTGCTCAATAACATGATTTTCATTTAATAATAATTTCCAACCCATTTTTTGATGAATTTTCTTCATTAAATTATAATTATGTTTCTTGCCCTCAATATCTTCTGGTTGATAAAAATAATCGCCATAATCATGATTTCCTAAAATTGAAAATACACCATGAGTTGCTTTAAGTTGACCTAAGACATCAATAAAAGGAAGAGCTTCTTCACTAATTTCATTAACTAAGTCACCTGTAAAAAAAATAAGGTCAGGTTTTTCATTGTTTATTAATTCTATTACTTCTTTTAAAGGATTATCAGTTATAAAACTACCAGAATGAATATCTGATAACTGAACAATTTTTAGCCCTTTAAATGAATTTGGGAGGTTAGCTATTTTTAATTTCTGACGATGAATTGTGTAATCAAAAGCAGATTTTAATACACCGTACATCATTGTTCCAAAAGGTATAGCAGCTGTTATAAAAGCTGCTTTTTTTAAAAACTGAGCGCGACTTATAGCATTTTTACTTTTACTAGGTTCAACTTTTCGGTAAATGGTTTTATTGATTAAAAATAGAATACCTTTAAATAAATCATAAAGTAATAAAAATAACGATCCTGCTATTTTACATAGTGTAACTATAAATATGAAGCCCATTAAATAAGTTCGAGCAAACTTTGGAGGAGCAACTTTTATTATGAAATAATAAGAAGCTATCATTAAAAAAATAAGAACGAATGCTGTTATACTCCAATAGCTATATTTAGCTATCTTTTTGATAGACTCTGTTTTGTTCCGAAACAAATACTGTAAAAACAAGCATAAAGGTTAAATACATTATTCTTCTATTTTTTTAGGTGGATTAAAATATGCAGCAAAAAATAAACTGTTAAAAAATGCGTAAAAAACTACACCTGCAATACGTTCTAACATCGATTCTGTAAAAATATTTATTGCAAATAGAAGTATAAAAGCGAGGTAAATGGAGTATTTTAATTTAAAACTAAAGTAGAGAGGAAATATAAAATAGCAACAAAAAAGCAGTCCTCCAATTAACCCAACTGCTAAAAAGGTTTGTAAAAACTGATTATGAGCATTCAGTTTTTTTTCGGCTAATTCGATTAAGTTTTGTTTTACGTATGATTTAATTAATTTATCTTTTACATCTCCTACGCCATACCCAATAATTGGGCTTGTTTTGATTAAATCTACACTTGTTTTCCAAGCAGCAATTCTCATGGTACTTGTAGATGTTTTAGATTTATTAGAATTAGTTAATGTATTTGCAAATTCATCTATCCTTGTTTTAAATGAAGTTGAAGCATTATAAACTACAGTTAGTGTAATGGATAATAAGAGTAATACTACAATACTTTTTAAATATGCCTTGCTTTTTTTTATCCAATAAAAAAGAGTGATGAAAATAATTAAAAATAATGTAATGATACCTGTTTTTGCTGATAATAGAATAATAAATAGGCTAAAAACAAAACAAGCTAGAGTAGTTACTTTTTGATTGTTTAAAATGAGATATACTTTTTTAAAAGAATAGTAAATACAGATGATTAACGCTAAGTTTAAGTATAAAGAAAAATAACTTGGATGATGAAAAAATGAGAGCTTAGCATACATTAACTCTGTCTCTTCTCCATTTAAAACAAAGTGATAAACTGCATCAATAATACAAACTGTTGATGCGAATAAATTACCTAAAACAAACCATTTTAAAATGGTATTTAAGTTTTTTTTAAAATCAATTTTAGAAATGAAAAAAGCGATAGGGAATAATAGTAATGATAATTTAGTCTCAATGTCAGCTAATCCGTATTTAAGATTATCACTATAAGATAAACTAATAGCATAAACAATAAACAATAGGGTAAATAGTAAAATGCTTATATTTTTCTTCTTTCCAGATTTTAAACTACCATTTATAAAGCTAGTAATTAATACGAATACAATAAGTAATGGAATTAATTTAACATGCAGTGGTATTGCAAATGCTAGCAAACAAATACTATATAGGTTAACTTTATTTAAAATAGAAGTATTCATTACCTTGTTAATGCTTCACTTTTTTTAGTTGGATTTTTATTTAGGATTAAAAAATCTAAAATACCCATTAAATATCCAAAACCATAGCTAATGTGGAGTATTAAGAAACTAAAAACTATTTTAATAGGATTTGATTTTAAACTAAAAGCAGCTATAAACGCAGCAATAAAATATATGCCGACTCCAGCCAAAAATGTATAGAATAAATAAGAATGGAATAAAGACGAAATAGCTCCAGTAATTAAAAAAAGCACAAAAAATAAAGGTATTAATTGTCTTAAACTAGTAACAGTTTTATGTTTTTTACCTACGAAAACTTTCCAGTAACCATATTGGTAATATTGGCGGAATAACTTGTTAAAACTCCCTCGAACATAATATTTGCTTTTAATTTTTTTGTTCAAGTATATTTTAAAATCGTTTTTAATTAGTCTATAATTAAATTCATCATCTTGGTTTCGGGTTAAGCTTTCATCAAAATAGCCAATAGTCTCAAAAACTTCTTTTTTGTATGCTCCAAAGGCAACAGTGTCAACATATCCATCTTTAGCACCAGTTCTAAAGTGTGCATTTCCAACACCAAAAGATGATGACATTGCTAAGCCTATAGTTTTAGAAGTATTGTTTTCATAAACATTTTCGATAACACCTCCAGCACAACCAATTTTATTATCAATTTCAAAAGTTTTTACATTTTCTGAAATGAAATTAGGGGCAGCTTCTGCATGAGCTCCTAAGATTATTTTAATATCGGCTTCCGATTTCTTTAGCCCTAAATTAAGCGCAAAAGGTGTAGTCTGTTTGGTATTGTTTAGTAGATGTACAGTTGAGTTTTTAGAGCTGATTTCTTTTACAATTTCAACTGTATTGTCTGTACTTAAACCATCACAAACATATATTGTAATAAGCTCTTGTGGGTAAGTGTTTTGCAATAAAGAAGTAATACATTTTTCAATGTATTGTTCTTCATTTTTACATGGTATTATTATGGAAACAGTTTTCATAAATAAAATGGGGTTACTATTTCCATTAATGAATTAAGCATCTTTAAGTAATGCTTGAGCTATATTATTACAGGCAGCACCATTTCCGTATAAGTTTATAGAAAAATCTGAGGTAAGGTTTTTCATTCTATCAACTTCAGATAATATTTTATTAGTATCAGCTCCAACTAAAACATTTACATTGTTTTCAATTAATTCTACCCATTCTGTTTGATCTCTCATAGTGATACAGTTTTTCTTAAAGAAGAAAGCTTCTTTTTGTAAACCACCACTATCTGTCATAACTAAGCTACAGTTCTTTAGTAATTCAATCATATCAAAATAACCAACAGGGTCAATAATATTGACATTTAGATCAATTCCAAGTTCTTTAATTTTATTTTTGGTTCTTGGGTGTAAAGGTAGAACTACAGGGGTTGATTCATGTATTTTGTTTAGTGCATTCACAATGTTTCTTAACCTATTTGCATCATCTGTATTTTCTGCTCTGTGTAGAGTACAAAGTATAAAATCGTTTAAATTTAATTGTGATAAAATAGTCGATTTTTTTTCACTTTTTTGAGCATAAAAATTAGCGGCATCTTGCATTACATCTCCACAGTTAATAATGTTGCAATCAATATTGTCGTAACCTTCTTTTTTTAAATTGTTAACTGCAGTTTCGGTAGGGCAAAAAAGATAGTCAGAAATTCTATCCGTTAAAATTCTGTTTATTTCTTCGGGCATTTCCATATTAAAACTTCTTAAACCTGCTTCTACATGTGCTACTTTAATGTGCAGTTTTTTTGCAGCAAGTGCACCTGCTATTGTAGAGTTAGTATCTCCGTAAACTAATAACCAGTCTGGTTTTTCATCAAGCAATAGTTTTTCTATCCCTTCTAACATTCTACCTGTCATAGCTCCATGACCAACACTATTTATGTCTAGATTGTATTTTGGTTTTGGAATTTCCATTTCTTCAAAAAATACATCACTCATATTTTTGTCGAAGTGCTGTCCTGTGTGAACAATTATTTCTTCTATATTTTGATGTTTAGCTAATTCTCGGCTGAGAGCCGCTGCTTTTACAAATTGTGGTCTAGCTCCAACAATAGTTAATATTTTCATAAGTAATTATATTTTAGATAAAAGTAGTAATCGTATTATTGTAAATATTAAATAACTAGTGATTGTTTTTAACAATCATAATTTGAATTCTATATTTATAATACTTTATGTTAAAATTTAATTTTAAAATTTTAGGATTGCTTTTTTTTATGGTTACTATTATGGCTTGTTCTGATGATAAGCCATCTGCTGAAATTGATTTAGGAGATAGCAACATGCCATTACCATCTGTTAGACTTCAAAAGCTTAATACACGATATAAGATTGCTTTTTTGCCAGATGGTTATCCTGGTAAGAGATTAAAAACGGGGGATATATACACACATCCATTATATGGTACTTACATTCTTAAAGACTATTTATATCAATATGGTAAGGATAGTTCAGAATACATGTATAATTCGATTGTAAAATTAGCAGATGTTGCAATAGCAAAAATGACAGTCAAAGAAGATGCTTTAATTTTTTACTATGAGCCTTGTGAAGAATTTGGATATCATGAAAAATTTTATTCAAGTTTAGCTCAATCTTCATATTTAATTCCTCTTTATAAAACATATGAATTGACAAATAATATTAAATATAAAGAAGCAGCTCAAAAAGTAATGAAAAGCTTGTTTTTGCCTATCGAAAAAGGTGGAGTAGCTCTTAAGACGAATGGGGTATTTTCAATAGAAGAAGATCCAACAAAACCTCATGGAATAATTTTAAATGGGTGGTTGTCTGCACTTACATCCATTAAGCAATACTGTGAATTGTCAAATGATACTTTAGCTTATGATTTATTATTGCAAAGCTTAAAAACATTGCCTTCTGTATTACATCATTATGATTCTGAAGAATATGCTAATACGATGTATCATTTAGAGGGATATCAAAAGTTTAAAATTAGATTTAAGGATAAAAATGTTTCTATCATTAATGGTTATGTTGATAATAAAGATGGGAATAAAAATGAATTTCAATTTTTGTATGATTTTAAAAGAAAAGAAAAAATAAATTATATTGAAGCTCTTCATTTAAAGAAGATAGGAGATGTATTTGAACCAACCCAAAAGGAGATTGTTTTAAACGCTATACTTAATAGGATCAGCTGTCCTATTAAAAATGAAATTATTTTATATATAGAAAATAATTCATATAAAAACTATATTGAGGTTGATAGAATGATATATTCTTACACTCCTGATAAAGGAGTTGTAGAAACAAATACTTGGGAAAAAGATACTGTAATTAAACTAACAATAGGGAAGAATGAAATTAGAATAAAGCCTAAGTGGGAAGATTTAAGTTTAATAGGTTACCCTAATACTTTCAAACAATTTGATGATGAATATCATAACGTATACCATTATATTCATATTGATAGGATGGAGCAATTGAATGAATTAATAAAAAATGATACGATAGATTTTTATATCAATAAATGGAAAGGTTATACCGAAAAATGGCCATCGATGGATATCTATGATGGTATGAATTATAATCCTTATAAATAATTATATGATAAAATAATATTACAGTAAAATGAGATTTTTAAAAACATTAATTGCTTTACTTTATTTCTGTCTACTCTATGCTTGTACAGATACTAGTGAAAAGTTAAATACATGTAGTATTGATATTAATGAGTTTGAACATGATTATGATTTAAATGAAAAAGTAAAAACAGATTTAGCGGAAAAAGAGTTGTTTGGAAAAATTCTATTTGAAGGTGAAGAAGGGTTTGAATTTAGTTTGTACGGAAACGATCAAAAAACAGTCGTTCATAATGGAGTTATTTATTCAAGGTACTGGCAATTAAAAGATAAAAAAGCATACGTATTACATCCAATGGTTTTTGGGAGATATGTTTTTAATAACTCAGACTCTTTATCTAAAAATGAAGATTTTAAAAAGGCTATTAATTCTATAAGTTATAGTTTGCCTGGTACTAAATCAAAAGCTTTTTATTATCCCGATTATTATCCTTTAAACAGAATGTCAGGTCCAGATTTAATGTATAGTGCAATTAGTCAAAGTGAAATATTAGCAGGGGTAATAAAGGTAGAACAAAAAAATAGTAATTATAGATTGTTGGTAGACAGTATAAAAGAGGCATTGTTGTTAGATTATTATAAGGGAGGGGTGAACTTATCTAATAAAGCTTTACTTGAAATACCTTTATTTAGAAGTTCTCCTGAAATCATCTTAAATGGTTGGTTACATGCTTTATTACATCTAAATGATTATTGTAGAATATATAATGATACAAATGCAATTAACATCTTAAATAGTAATATTAGCTTTCTATCTGAAAATATTTCTGATTGGTATAACGATGATCTTAAAATATCATCGTACTCGAACACTACTCCGTATCACTTGAAAATTAATATGCTTACTAGTTCTTTTCCTAACCAAGCTATTGTTAATTACACTTCTTTGGTTGATGGTTTAAAAAACCAGAAAGTTACTTTGAATGTTGATGATACATCTCATTATGGAGCTTATGATAATCACTTAAGAAATGTTAAGGACTCTAGTGCTAATGTTTATGTTACTTTTTCAAGCATGTTTGATACAAAACTCATATTGTGTGAAGAGTTTAATATTGAGTTTAATGTTGGTGAGTATATACCTTTAAAATCAACTCCCAATTTAAAAGGCGAAAAAATTAAGTTGCAATCAGTTTATGACGAAAAGAATAAGTACCATTATATAGATTTTAATTTAATTAAGGATAAATTGTTTTTGGGTTATCCTACCAACTTTAATAAAGCAAATGGGAAAAATTATTACCATGTTCAGCATATTTTAGCAATGTTATATATAGCGCACTATAGTCCTTATATAAATGAAGATGATAAAAAGAAATTAATTGAAACTTCAAAAAGTTGGTACTATAATACATTAGACTATAAACAAATGGATATTAGTAGGTTTGAAAAACCTCAAAAAGTATTGGATGGTATATTAAGAGGTAAAGTGATTATTGATACGGATCAAGCAAGTGAATTGTTTGAGATGTCTGGTATAGAGGAGAAATGGTAGGATTATAGTTGGTTGTAAAAGCTAAGTAACTTATCTTCTTCAACTTCCCAATTATACTTTTTCTTAACCAATTTCTGACCATTTAATCCCATCTCTTTAGCTTCTTTTGGATGGTTTAGTAGATAATTAATAGCATCTCTAATTTGTGTAGGGTTAAGTGGGTTAACACAAATACCACAGTTATTAGTTTCAATGATACTTTTCCATAAAGGGAAGTTGGAAGCAATTACTGGTATTCCTGCAGCCATGTATTCAAACATTTTGTTAGGCTGAGCATTTATATGGTTAGGTTCTGGTAAAAATACAACTAACCCAGCGAGAGATTTTTTCTTTATCTCTATGGCTTCTTCTCTTGATATAAAACCTAATTCTTTAACATTCTTCCATCCTTCTAGTTTAGATACTTCTGAATGAACAGTTTCAGATTCAAATTCTCCAGCAAGGAGTAAGTTTAAATGTAAATTATTAACAGACTCTATCATTTGTTTGACACCTCTTATAAGGCTTATCCCTCCAATGTAGCAAATGTTATTTTTTTCTGTGTCTATTGGTTGAATAATTTGAAGTTCAGAGGCTAAAGGATAGTTATTAATATCTATTGTGTTAGCATTAATTCGAATAAATCGATCTTTAATAAAAGGTGTCGCGGTAACTATTCCATTACATTTTTTAGCTATTTTGTTTTCATATACTTCAGTAAAAACAGAAATGGTTTTTCGTATTGGTTTCGGAATCCAATGTTTAGATAGTATTTGTCTTGGTAAATCTTCATGTACATCATAAACTACTTTTTTACCTTTTCTTTTAAGGTTTTTTACAATTTTGAGAAGTTCAGGGTCGTGAATGTGATAAATATCTGCATTAACTTGTAAAGCATGAGTTAAAACTTCTTTAACAGTTTTAGTCATTCTTTCTTTACGAGAAGTATAATTACTTTCAAAAGAAATGATATTAACTCCTTTTTCTATTCTAGATTTTGTGTTGGGTATAATTAAAGATACATCAAAACCTGCTTTAGCTAAACTAACACATTCTTTATGAAAAATTCTAACATCACCATCTGGATGAGCTGAAGTTAAATGGCAAATTTTCATAATAGAAATTTAGTGTTTAAGATAAATACTTTGTTAAGACTTCTTCTGTGTCTCCTTCAATCATAAGCTCACCTTTGTTAATCCAAATACATTTGGTTGCGTATTCTTTTATAGATTCAAGGTTATGGCTAACAATAATAACTGTTTGTCCACTTTGGATAATGTCTTTCATTTTTTGCTGGCTCTTCTCTCTAAACTTGTAATCTCCAACACCTAATACTTCATCAATCAGCATAATATCTCTTTTAAGAAACACTGCAATAGAAAAACCTAAACGAGCTTTCATACCAGAAGAGTAATTTTTAACGGGTTCAAACACAAAATTTCCTAATTCGGAGAATTCAATGATTTCTTCAACATGAGCTTCAATCTCTTTTTTGCTAAAGCCCATTATTACGCCATTTAAAAAAATGTTGTCGTAACCAGAAAGCGTTGGTTTAAACCCTGTCCCTAATGATAATAAAGGAGATATGGTACCATTAACTTCTATTTCTCCTTCATCTA
>CBDUPT010000060.1:0-9815 GCA_965369165.1 uncultured Flavobacteriales bacterium
AAAGACATTACAAAACATTTATCTTTTGAAGTAGATATTGATAAAGGAGATGATGCCAACTATTTTAGATTAGGTGCATATAGAATGGGTGTTAACATAAAACAAAAGGATTATATGCTCTTCTCTCCTGCTCTATTTGATAGAATGGCTGATAGTGGCTTAAATCGTAAAGCGATGTGGCCAGAAAAACGTCCACAATGGTCAGTTTATAAATCTGTTACTAATAAAAATATGGCTGCCAGTGAGCATCCTCTGGTTTGGGGGAAAATAGATATCTAATTATGTTCCTCCTTAAATTTTATTTAACTTGTGAAGCCAAAATTTAACGCCAATCATAAGTCAATGCAAATAGATATAGCCGGGAAAGTAAGGGAGAAAAAATTAGCTACAAAAAACGCATTACTTCCATTATTCGAAGCTATAGTTAATTCTATACACGCCATTGAAGAAGGAAGTGTTACCACTCCTGGTATTATTGAAGTTCAGGCTGAGCGAAGTTCTCAAATTAAAGCTGCATTAGCTGAAGAGGGACTAAGTGATGAGAAAGCACAAATAATTGGGTTTTTAATTACTGATAATGGAATTGGATTTAATGAGAGTAACTACGAGTCTTTCAATTTTGCTCATTCTAGTTACAAACTAAACAAAGGTGGAAAAGGTATTGGTCGTATTACTTGGCTTAGAGCCTTTGACCGTGTAGAAATAGATAGCGTTTATAAAAAAAATGGCTCAATAATGCAACGGAAATTCAACTTCTTACTGACTAGAGACGGTATTGAAGGACATGACCTAAAAGAAGTAGACTCCAAAATTAAAAGAGGAACAAAAGTTCATTTAAAATCATTGCGCCCACAATATCACAGGTGGACCAATAATGATTTAGAAGAAATCACTTTTAAAATTATTGAGCACTGTTTTAGTTTTTTCCGTGAAGATGATTGCCCTAGAATAATCTTAAAAGATGACGATGAAACTATTATTGTTAATGATTATTTTAAACAATATACTCGCAGTATTATTACATCTGTACGAGAAAAAGTAAAAGGAGAAGATTTTCTTTTTGAAGTAGCTCGTATTTACAATTCTCGTGTTGACAATAAAATACATTATCGTGCTCACAGAAGAGAAGTAATGAATGAGAAATTAACTGACCATATTCCAGAACTAAATACCCTTTTAGTAGACGAAAATGGAGATAAGTATTCATTGGCTGTATATGTTTCTAGTGAATATTTAGATGATAAGGTAAATGAAGAACGTACAGAAATAGCATTTTCTAGAGCTGATACTTTATTTTCTGACGAGATACAAAGAGAGGATTTAAGTGGTAGGGTTGATGAAATCGTTCGAAAGCTATACCAAGACCATCTTGGTAATATAGAACAAGCTAACTTAGATAATGTTAGGGGCTTCATTAGAAACCATCCTCGATATCGCTATTTGGAAAAATACAAAAAGAGTAAGTTAAAAAAGATACCTTCAAATATTAGAGGAAAAGCCTTAGATATCGAACTTTTCAAAATTCAAACCGAACTTGAAACTGAGATCAAGCGAGATGCCAACAAGATGCTATCATCAATCAAAGAGCTTGATCACAAACAAAACTTTGACAAAGAGCATACTAAAATTTATAACAAAATCATTGAGGTAGGAAATTCTAAACTATCTGAATATGTAGTGCATAGAAGTTATATTTTAAAGCTACTTGAAACTCATTTAAAACAATCTGAAACTGGTAAATACTCCAAAGAAGAATTGGTTCATAGTCTTATTTTCCCACTTAGAAAAACGTCTAATGAAATACAACTTGAAGAGCATAACTTGTGGGTAATAGACGAACGCCTAGCTTTTCACGATTACTTAGCATCGGACATTCCTTTTACAAGCATGGAACCAACCGATTCAAAATCGTTAAAAAGGTCAGATATTATCGTCTTCAATAAGGCTCATATCCTGAATGATGACAAACCATATAGCTCAATAACCATCGTCGAGTTTAAAAAACCTATGAGGGATGATTATACAGATGCTGATAATCCTATTAGTCAAGTAACGAATTATGCAGTTGAGATTCTTGAAAATAAGGCACTTGATAAAAATGGTCGTCCTATAAGTGTTAGAACTGACACTCCATTTTATGCTTACATCATAAGTGACCTCACTCCCAAATTGCGTAAACTTGCTGAAGGAGCAGGCTATACAAAACTACCTGACAATGATGGGTATTTTAGTTATAATGCCAACTACAAGCTTTATATAGAAATTATATCTTTTGATAAACTAGTACGAGATTCTAAAAAACGAAATCAGATATTATTCAGCAAATTAAATCTCCCAACAGTATAATGTTAAGGTCAGTCAATTTTTTATAAAACACCTCTCTTTCGAAGTGGATATAGATAAAGGAGATGATGCCAACTATTTTAGATTAGGAGCATATAGAATGGGAGTTAACATAAAACAAAATTATTATATGCTTTTCTCTCCAGCTTTATTTAATAGAATGACCGATAGTGGTTTAAATCGCAAAGCGATGTGGCCAAAAAAACGTCCACAATGGTCAATTTATAAATCTGTTACTAATAAAAATATGGTTGCAAGTGAACATCCTCTGGCTTGGGGGAAGATAGATTTATAAACTACTTAATCTTATTTATCTCCTTAAAAGAAAAATCTTTTAAGGCTTCATTAATGAAAGTATGTAATCCTTGTTTTAGTTCTTCAACTTTATCATGTGAAAGATGATTTGTAATTGAGGGATGAAATAAAATTCTTAATTGCTTATAAAATAATGTTAGTCTATTGGAAGTATCTAAAATTGAATTATAATCTTCCTGAACAATAGTTTTTTGTGGTATTAAAATTTCATTTTTATAATCAACATAGAACCCTGAATTTTTTAAATCGTTGAATTTTCTAATAGCCTCAACTCTATTCATTGCTGTACTTACATTTGACATAACAAATGCTGCATCAGACAAAAATTGCAATGTATTATTAAGCCACTTTTTTGAAGTTTTTGAAGGTTGTTTTTTGAGCTTTCTACTTTCCCATTTATCAACTGTTTCAAATAAAAACATTCCAGTTTCAATAAGCATATGAAGAGCATGCCTTATTTCATGGTTTTTAAAAAATCCTTTTGCATCTTTAAGTAAATACACTTTATACCCTTGACTATGCAGTAACACCAATATTGCTTTAATGACTTCTTCAGAACTCAAAATAAGTAAAGAACTTGCACTGCTATATGATTCGTTTACAATAACTAATACTGAAGAATCAGATTTTAAGCTTTTAGCATTTTCAAAAATATCAAGGTGTAGATCTTTAGATTTTTCTTTAGATAGATTAATAAAAGTTATTTCCTGCATAGTTTTCAATTCACTCCTTATTCAAAAGTCTATATTTTATTTATTATTCTTATTCAAAGCATTAAGTGTATTCTTTTTTAGTCTTAACAATTCTTCTTTTTGTTCATCTATCTGTTCTTCTAATTCCTTAAATAAATTTTCAACCTTTTCTTTTTCAGTAGCCTCCGCTTCAGGGTCGTCGTGAAAAGAAATTGTAATTTCTTTTATTGAATCTAAATACTCTACAACACTTTTTTCATCATCAGATAAGAAACTACTATGCTCCTCAATCCATTCTTTATCTTTTTCCAAGAGCTCTTCACTAATCATTGAAATCAATGATTTTCGATATATTCTTTCAGAATTATTTTTTACAATTTCTAAAAAGCTAAGCCAACTTGAATTTTTATTTCTTAAACCAGAATTATTACCTAAAAACCTATGACGAATAAATGGATGCTTATTTTTTTTCAATATTGACAAAACGTCAATTATTGGTTTTAACTTTTCAGTAGGTTTCTCAATTGGTATTCTTTCTCTTTTTTCCCATATTTCTAATATTACATCGCAACACTCTTTTTGAAGCTTGCCTTTTTCTTCTTCTGACTCAGATTTATCTATGTTATTGATTAATTCAGCTAAATAATGACCTAACCATCGAGCTAATGTATTTACTGTATAAACAAGTTCTAATTCTGCCATTAGCTTTTTACCTAACTTTAAAATTTCTTCCTCTGAGTGTTTTAACTGTTCCATCCGATTTTAATAAATAAATTTTTGTATGCTCCCATGGCTGCATGCGGTTATAACTCCTGTATTGACTATCCTTGAGTTGTTTCTCTATTTGACACTTTATAATCATATTCATATTTTCCTTTTTCAAAATTTTCAATATGAAGTCAATATCTACTTTAAGAATTTCGCCAGAACTCTCTACATTTTTAATATCTCTATATCTACTATCACTCGTTTCATCCCAAAATTCGAAAAAAGATACTTTGTTATCATCTAGTTGTGCTACCTTCAAATCATTACTAAATTCAATTTGAAAAGACTCTTGTATTCCAGTTCCTAATGTAATAATACTTTTGCCTGCTTTTTTCGTTAAATAATCATGTTTATCTAAACCATCATATTCTGTGTCATTGACTTTCAACCAACTTTTATAGATTAAACCATTATTATTAATCTCAAAACGCTCTCTATCACTTTCTATGGGAAATGCATAGTCATGTTGATCTTCTGCGCTCTGAAAAGCTCTCAACAACGCCTCCGATCCTCTAATTGAAACTAAAGCTGAACGAATATAAACAGACTCACTATTATCTCCAATATAACGTGTAAATCCTCCATGAGGAACTATATATCTTTCATTATAAAATTTTGAAAAACCTATTTCGTTATCAAATTTTTCTTCATCTATTGTATCTCTCCATTCTTTATCAAATTTAACATATTCATTCTTCCAAAATTTATCTATTAAAGGCAAAGGGTCTCTCAAATCTGAAGCCCAAAACTCATTCCAAGTAATTGCTTTTGACTTGAGCCAGTATTCCCAAGAATCCCAATCGTCGTCGTCGTCATAATATTTTTTCAATTGAGGTTCTTTCTCCAACAATACATGTGCAGCACAAAACATGGCATGATATTCAAAATAAGTATCTAAACTTTCAACTTGCGGGTTACTTCCCTTTCTTTTATCTCTCAAGCCCCAATCGTAATTTCGAGTGTAATCGTCCTTATTTACATCTCCTGTATATCCCCATTTTTCAACTATATACTTGTCAGCTATGTCCGCTACGTCATATTCAGATAGATTAAAAATATCTCCGAGATTACTATACCAATAGGGTAAAACATCCATACTGTCAAAATCAAATCTCCAATTTTTATCTGAATTTGGGTTGTATTTTCTCTGCTTTCTTGAATATGAATCTTCTTTAACTTTATCAAATTTGGTTACTAAAGTATTTTCAATTATCTCTCTTTTATCTTCATTATAAATCTTCTCATTATACTTCATTAAATTTTGACATGTTCTTTTAATAAAAAAATTAATTAATACATGTGGTAATTCTTTATTTTGAAGTTCTTTGATAAATTCTTCTTTAAAATCAATAAGTTTTTCAGGGACTTCAGCACTTAGTCTATCTATTGCAATCCAAAGATATAATTTTGCCGAAATCCAATAAAAGAGATATTCTTCATTTTGAAATGGAATACAATTTGTATTATTCTGAAGTTTAATAAGACACCTTAAAATATCTGTATTATTTAGATTCACAAGATTTCTAATGCTATGAATTGCTTCCCACCTTAACTCTTTATCGGGTAATCCTAAATACAATCGCAATATATTAGCAATAACTTCATCAGTATCGGAAGGTGGTAACAACTTATCATTCCATAAGCCATCTCTAAAATCAAGCTTTATGTTTTTATTCCATCTAGGTAAAACCCAGTTAAAAATTTCGGTGTTATCTTTTTTTGTTAATCTATGTTCAATTAAGAAAAACACGCTGTATATAGATTCATCTGTTAGAGTTTCAATTTTTTCTGGTAAAACACTAAGAATAACTTCTCCTAATTGAATTTTATCGAAATCGAACATGTTTGCAAACTCTAGCAATTTTCCTATACTTAGAGAATTACCGTAATCAAAGTTTTCAAACCAAGTTAAAATGACATATCTAAATTTCTCTTTTTTCCATTGTTTCAATGAAGAATAATAACTCCATTCCTCTAATCGCTCTCTTATTGCATCTTCAAATGAATAAAAACTCAAAAGTTCAGAATCTATATCCAAAATGGCATCTAATTGATTTACATAATCCTTTGGCAAACAACTATTTTTTATATCCGACAAAAAATTATCTATTTTCCATCTATTAGAATAACTGTCATTATTTTCAATTATAATACTAATAGTTTTTTCTAAGTCTCTTGTAGAATTAACATTAATACCATTAAGGTCTATATCATGACTAAACTTCTCTTTAGTAAAATCATTTGTATACTTACTTTCTTTTTCAATTTCAACTGTTTTTCTAAAGTTTAAGTATGATTCTATTTTCTGGACAATCTGCAATTCTACAAATGCTCCTGACTTAATCGCATTGTAAATATGCTTTAATGTGTCTTTATTTTTATGTAGCAAGCAATCTCTATAAACTATTTCAACAAATTTAGTTTTACCTATTAAATCTCTTGATTCATCATATTTAGTTAATATCATATCATAAAGTTCAATCAATTCTTCTGTATAATATTTATACTGATAAATTGGGATTAATGAACCTGCTACAACATAATTAATATTACCCTTTTCTAAAGAAAATTTTAAAATAGTTACAATATGTTTAGACAGATTAATTACACCTCTATGATGCCATCTAGATGCTGTCGTGAACATTGAATTAAAGTTTATATCAGCAATGCCCAATAGAGCATCTTTATAAGGAAAATACTTTTTTTCATAACCCTCTAACATAAAATCACTATACTCTGTAAATCTGGCATACTCATGAGCAAGTTTAGGGTCAGTTTTTTCAAAACCAATCTTTGCTAAATTTGACAAACAACTAATTTTAGAAAATGCTTCTAAATCAATTTCCTCCGTCGCCTTAATAGCTTCATTGAAGTAATATTTACCAGATTCAAAGTCAATCTTTCTGCTTATCAAAGCGCATTTTATATAACTTTCAATTATTTGTGATGAAGGATTTGAACCGATTTTTATTAGTTCATCTATTTCATTGAGTATTTTTAGGTTTTTGCTTAGAAAATTTTTTGTATATATTGTTTCTTCAACAATCCAAAATCTCATTGCTATTTTGCTAGCGTTACTATCCAATGATGTTATCAATTTTTCTATTAAATCATTGTTATTAATTTTTACAGCAAAATTGGCTAATAAACTCGCAAAATAATTCAGCTTTTCTTTATAACTATGCCCATTCTCATATCTAAAACCATAGTCTTTAGAAAAAGACTCACAAATATTAATAAACATTTTTGCAGCCTCATTAATCGTTAATTTTTTAGATATAAAATTTGTGTTTAATTGAAAAACGGGTAGAATATGATTGTAGAAACTAGTAAACTCTTTTTTATCTCTTTCTAACGAGTTTCGCTTCTCATAGTCTTCAATTTTATCTATATCTTTAAATTTATCTGGAAGAATACTTTCAACTGATAACAATTCATTATCAAGAAAAGCTTTTAAAGATTTAGCCTTTAAATATAGATTTACTTTGTTCGCTTCATCATCATTACCATGCATCCGATAAAAACTAGGAATATGTTTTGGCAACTCATATTTAATATGTTTTAAAATACTATTTACTAATAATTTATCAATACCATTAAATACTAATATCTCACAGAAATCGACTATTATTAATGTGAACTTAATATTGAATTTGAACCTTTTTCTTGATAATATTCTTTCAAATTTATTAGCGATTTTACTTAGTTCAAAATCGCGGTTTATTTTATGCTTAAAAACTTGAGTGATAATAAAAACCAAAGCATCAACCCTTATTGGTTCTATTTTGAGCCATTTATTAATGTCTGTTTCATTACTAAATAAAAATAAGTTTTCAATTAAATAATTCCCTCCTGATAATCTAACATCCCTAGGTGTCCAACTATTAATCGACCTTAAAGCTTCATTTATACCAACCAACCTCAAAACAGCTTCTGTATAATAAGCTATATCCTTACTTGAAATATGATATTTATGTAAATCCGTTTTTTTAACTGAGTTCCTTCTCCAATTTAGCCATTCTTTAGCTGTTTTTAAATGTTTTAATGCTGTCTTATGGTTTTTTAATTCTCTTGAATACACACCTGCCAATTTCATATGAAATGAGCCCGCCCACGATTTTTCGTCTGAATTTAGCTTTAATTTATTAAGTGAAGTGTCGTCTCCAAATACAGCTACTAAATCAGGATAATTAATTAATACTTCAGTTAATGCTTTCTCTTTTTTTGCTTCTTCAGCAGCTATAAATATTAGTTTAAAATAAGTTAAATTGTCATCAACATTGTTAGCAACCTTCATTGCTAATCTTGTTCTACTTATATAAGTTTCTCTATTCTTTATTGGGTCCTCTGGAAGTAATAAAAACTTTCTTTCTAGAACTATTTCTTTTAATAATTGATTTTGTTTAGACTGAAAAAGTAAGCTTCCTAAATTAACTGATGCATAGCTATCATTCTCCGCTTTATTGAGAAAAATGTTAGTTACTTCTTTCAACTTCTCTTGACCTAATGAATACTTATCTCGTATATAATTTTCAAAATCTTCATCTCGAAATTCAAAATTATTGTTTTCATAAATTAAACCACTCCATACTTCTGATTTGACATCTAATAAAAAACTTTGATTGACATTTAATATTTCTGATAAATAATTTATAGGAACAGGTCTGGGTAGTGCAATAAGAAGTTTAAAAAAATCATCTATTATTATTTTTTCTTCATTCGATACTTTTTTCTTAGCCTCTTTTATCTTATCGAGAATTAATAACTCTACAGTTTTTCCATTAGGCTTTAAAAAATTTATAACTTCTTTTATCCCTCTTTTTTTTAAATCAATTGAATAAAATTGAGCTCTAGGTATACCATAAGTGTATTTATGAAAATCTTTAATTTCTTTTTCTTGAATATTTGGAAAGTATGTTTTTATAAACTGGGAGGTTTCTGCTAGACTAAATGCTTCTAACTCAATATCGATATAATCTTCGGGTAGGTTGAGTGACTCCTTTCGATGTGTTCTAGTAGTTACTATTAAATTACATCCAACTGGAATATTCATGTTTAAGATGTCTTGAACGAAGCTTTTTTCTCCATTATTATTAGCTGCTGTAATACTGTTATCAGCTGCATCTATAATAATCGTAAGCGTAGCATTAATATCTCTTAATTTTAATATCTCTACTGCGTGTACAATTCGTTTTTTAAATTCTTTAATATAAACGTCAGTTTCCAAGGGCATATGAACTATTAAAAAATCAGTCCCTACCTTTAGAGCAATATCATTTGAAATATGTAAAAGTGCATTTTTGTGTAAATGTCTATTGTCCTCAGAATTTTGATACGAACCAGAACCATAACAATCAAATGTTATACATTCATTATTATCTGGCAAGTATTTTTGTATTTGTTGAATTATAGTTGATTTTCCAATACCAGCACCTCCGTGAATACATATTGGCAGAAAATCTGTATTTGATGCAATCTTTAAATTTATAGATTCTAATTGCTCTCTTAAAATACTATTCTTATTATCCTCTAAACTTTGAGAAACAGGAAATAAATTTTCTATACTGCCATCATTGAAGCCTATATTTGCGATAATATCTGTTACTGTTATTTTTCTTCTACTCCTAGCTTCTGGCATCATTTTGTCAAAAACCAACTCTCGTAATTGATTATACTGAATTTTTGAAGTATATGTAG